>CANPFO010000006.1 GCA_947573555.1 uncultured Clostridium sp.
CCATATAATTTTTTCTTTCAAATAAATTTTGATCTTCTTGTAATTGTTCTAAATGATTTGAAATTTGTCTTGCATATTCTTTTACATTACTATTCGCATTTATTGTATTGACTTTTATTTCTTCTAACATTTCTCCTAATTCAATTTGTTTTTTTACTTCTAAAAACTGTATAGGAAATTTAAGCATTTGTGCAATACTTATTAATTCTCTATCTACATTGTTCCTTTCTCCTTCGTGTAATAAGCTGTATTCTATACTTTCCAATTCTACTATAATTGAATGTTGTCCTTTGTTAATTGTAATTACTTGATTATTAAATCCATCTATTCCCCATAGGTTACTTAATGTCTTTTTTACCTTCTTTGCATTTGACTTATCTATAGGTTTTATCTCTTGTAAATTATTTTTGTTTTTTACATATATTAGTGTACCTATCATAAAAAAGATTCCAGCTAATATAAAAATAAGTGTAATTATCATTTTATCCTACCTTTCATATAAAATCATTGTTGAAATTTTTAATTTCCCTCTACTGACTTTATAGATTTTATTTAATAAAAATTTTGTTTCTAAAAATGTATTTCACAATATTAAGGAAGTATCTATCTGTATATGTTGTACCTATCTTTAAAAAGGCAAATGTCATAAATACACCAAATATTAATATAAACAAAATTGTTTTTAATACCATTGGTATTACTGGCAAAAATAATACTCCTAGTGAAATAACACTAAAAATCATATATAACATCTGCCTTAATGATAAATAGCCACCGAAATACTTTCTCCTCATGTGTAAAATCAAATGGTACTTTATATGAACTCATTTTCTAATACCTCCTAGCCATTTGAACTTCCACCTGTAATTAATGCTCCTCCACCATTTGTTGCAATACTTAAAATAATTCCACTTACAATAAGTGATAATCCTAAAAGCATTGTTCCAGCACATACCCAAGCTAAAGCTCCTATTGATTCACTTCTTTTATTAGCATTGTTTGAATTTACTATCATTTTCAATGCTATAATGACAATACTTACAAATACTAAAATTCCTCCGTATTGGCATTGCTAACTTAATAACTGCATTTTTTATATTTTCTGTTGCTTGATTAACCTCTGCTGTGCTAATACTACCTTCAGCAAATACTTTCGTTTGCATCATCATTAGTGTTGTAGGTATTACCCATACTTTGTTTTTTATCTTATAAAATCCTTTTTTTACATTTTCTTTTAAATTTAATTTCTTCATACGATTCCCTCCAAATTATTTAGGGCAAATAATTTTGGTAGTATATTACTATTTGCTTTAATATCTTCTAAAACATACTAAACAATATTGGTATTATTAGTATGATTACTGCTAATATTAAAGTTATTATAAAATTCTTTATTCCAAATTTTATTGCTCTTTCGGACTTCTTTCTGGCTCCGAAATAACCATATTAATAAACTTACAATGATCCAAATTGTTAATAATACAATAGAAATACCAAATCCTATTTTCATCATATTTTGAAACATTGTATCTAAATTTCCTGTTAAATTATTTACATCATAAGTAGGTATCATTTTGTTCCTCCTTGTTTTAAGTCAAAAAAATAAAAGCTATGTTGCTTTTTCTAATTTCCTTATTAAACTGATATAATAATATTCAAAAAAATTGTTAATTTCTTTACTTGTATTTTCATATTCTAATTGTTTATCTTTGCAATTATCATAAAGGAATATCAACTCTTCTCTTTTAACTTTTGTAACTAACTGCTTTTTATTGCTTGTAAATAGTTCTTTTAAAGCATATATAATTATCTTTAGTTTCTCTATGTTCTCTTTTGTAAATAGTTGTAATAATTCTTCTGTGTAGTTTAACTCTAGCTTTTCTAGTAAACTGTAAAATTTACTTTGTTCATCTTCTGTTAATTTTTCTGGATTTTGCTTTTCCTTTTTTATTATAAATTTAAAGAATCTATCTATCCTAATATTTATATTATTATCTTTAGCTTTTCTGCTTATAGGGTATATGCAATTCTGCTCATAGGGGTATGGTTCATTTGGCTTATAGGTATTTTGTATAAATTCCCTATTGTGTTCATTTATATAAATTCTTCTTTCTAATACTTGGTTTCTTTCATCTGTTATTATTTCAATTCTTACCAATCCTAAAGCCTCTAAATGATTTATCCAACGAGATATTGTTCCTGGTATTACATGATATAGTTCTGCAAAATATCTATTTGTTGCAAAACAATAGCCTTCTTTTCCTGCTAATGCTGTTATTTCTCCATATAATAGTCTTTCTGCAAATTTTAATTCTTCACAATATCTTACTTCACTTGGTATGATTGCATAATAGGCTGGTTTATTTTCTTCATTCACATTAAGCATCCCTCCTCTTAATTTATTCTATAAAAAATAAAGTGTACTTTAAATCGTAACACTTTATTAGTTAGAATTGTCCCTCTTATTATTTTTTTTACTTGTATGTGTATGGTGAACATGTGATAGTTAAAAAATGCTTGTTTTTATTGGTATTTCAATGAATTTAATTTGTTCACAGACAACATACTTATATCTTCGTATAGGTACTAGGAATATATGTGCCTTATTTCCTTACAGTACCAATCGTTTTTTCAATTTTTTTGTCTTTTCTTTATCATGTTTCCTCATACTAGGTTGTCTTTTACCCTATTTTTTTGATAATTTTTTTATGATTTTTTTGCATTTTTTATGATTTTTTTACTTTTATAATATTTGATGAAATCCTTTTATTTCAATAGGTCTGTGGTTTCTTTTAAACATAGCACCGCTATACACTCTACATGGCTAGTAAATGGAAACATATCAACAGGCTGAATCTCGATAATATTATAAAGTTCTTCAAATTTAGATAAATCTCTAATCAACGTAGCAGGATTGCAACTAATATAAACCAGAGTATTGGGTTTTATTTTTAAAATATTGTTAATAGTATTATTATCAAGGCCTCTTCTAGGAGGATCCACCATAACAACATCTGGAATTATATTTTTATTATTTATCAGATCATCAATAACCCTTTCAGTATCTCCTACTATGAACTCCACATTATTTATATTGTTAACTTTAGCATTTTCTTCTGCATCTTTAATAGCTTGTTCTACTATTTCAACCCCATAAACCTTTTTAGCATACTTTGCCATAAAAATTGAAATTGTACCAATACCACAATACAAGTCAAACACTATGTCTTGTTTTGATATTTTTGCAGCTTTAACTCCAATATTATATAATTTTTCAGCTTGAACAGGATTTACTTGATAGAACGATAAGGGTGAAATTTTAAAATTATATTCTCCTAAAACATCGTTTATATATCCTTGTCCCACAAGATTAATATTCTCATTTCCCAAAATAACATTCGTATTTTTAGTATTTACATTTTTAATAATAGTTTTGATATTAGGATACCTTTCCATTAGCCTTGAGCATAATTCTTTTTCTCTTGGTATACACCTTCCATTTATAACTAATACACACATAATTTCATTAGTTTTTATTCCTATTTTTATTACTATATGTCTAAATAATCCTTTACCAGTCTTTTCATCATAAATTGTAATATTATTTTCTTTTATAAATTCTAATACAAACTTTGATATCTCTTCAGATATAGGATTTTGTATTAAACATTTTTTCATTGGTATTATTTCATGGCTTCTCTCAGCAAAAACTCCAATAATCGGTTCATCATCTTTATTTCTTCCTATAGGATATTGAGCTTTATTTCTATAATGATATGGAACTTTCATACCAATTGTTTCTTTTACATCTACTTTACATTTCAATGTCTTATTTACTAAAGATTGTACTGCATTTTGTTTCATTTTTAATGTTTCTTCATAATTAATATGTCTTAAGTTGCATCCTCCACACCTCTTATATGTTATGCAATCTGCTTCTTGTCTAGTTTTCGACTTTTCTATTATTTCTATTATTTTTCCAAATGCATGTGAAGATAATACTTTAACAATTAAGATTTTAATTTTTTCTCCTTTAATAGCTCCAGGAACGAAAACTGTAAAATTATTAATTTTTGCGATTCCTTCTCCCTCAAATCCATTATCTATTATATCTACTACATATTCTTGATTTTTTTCTATTGACATTATATAACTCCCTATTTCGACAAATTCTGATGTTTTTTTGAGACAAATTTAACCTGTCCCCTTTGTCTCAAAAAGAGGGACTTTGAGACTTAGCCTCGTAATCCCTCTTTTTTATTCTTCCCAGTTATGATAGATGTTTGCAACATCATCTAGCTCTTCTAGTTTTTCTATTAGTCTTTCCATTTTTTCTATATCTTTTTCTTCTAATTTTATTGTTGTTGTTGGCACCATTTGTACTTCTGCTTCTAAAAACTCTAATCCTGCTTCTTCTAATTTTTCACTAATTGTTGCAAATTCTGAAGGGTCTGTTGTTATTTCATATACTTCTTCTTCAGCTGAGAAGTCTTCTGCTCCAGCATCTAAAGATAACATCATTATGTCATCTTCTGACATTTCTGTTGAAGCTCTTTCTACTATTATTACACCTTTCTTATTAAACATATAAGATACACATCCACTTGTTCCTAAGTTTCCTCCCGCCTTATCAAATACGTGTCTAACGTCTGCTGCTGTTCTGTTTTTGTTGTCTGTTGATGCTTCTACTATTACAGCTACTCCACATGGTCCATATCCTTCATATGTAATTTCTTCATAGTTTTCATTACTTGAAGATGCTTTTTTTATTGCATTGTTTATTGTGTCATTTGGCATATTTGCTGCTTTGCATTTTGCTATTACTGCTTTTAGTTTTGAGTTTCCTGTTGGATCTGCTCCTCCCTCTTTTACCGCTATTAATAATTCTCTTCCTAATTTTGTGAATATTTTTCCTCTTGCTGCATCGGCTTTTCCTTTTTTTGCTTGTATGTTGTGCCATTTACTGTGTCCTGACATGATTAATTCCTCCTCCATTTTTCTTACAGCCATCTATAATTGCTGCATTTTATTTGTATATTTTAAAGTCATTGCACTAAAATTGCTCCAAAGATTCGTTTTAAAGATTCCTCTTGTACAAATGTAATTTGTATGTATAAATCTTACTTGTATATATTAACACATTTTTTTCTTTTTGGGTAGCTTTTTATAAGGATTTTTAATTTTTATTATATACAAAGTTGTTATTTAATACTTTTTATTGCATCTCTTGTGATTTTATCTTTGTCAAACTTATTTATAATAAGTACAATTATTGCTACTAATATTAGGATTGCAACATATAATATAATACTCATTTTCCAATCTCCGATGGCAAGCTGTTCTCCAGCTAATGTGGAAGTAATTACAGATGGAAACCTAGCAAATGTTGAGATTAAGATAAACTTTATCGGCTTTATTGGTAGCAAACCTGCTACATATACTAATAAATCTTTTGGTGTACCTGGTATTAAAAATAGTATAAGCATAATTAATTCAATTTTTTTCGGATTTTGAAATAATTTACTATTCTCTATTTTAGCGACTTTCTTTTCATCACAAAAATTATATACAAATTTTCTTCCAAATTTTCTAACTAGCAAATATATTGTTGTTGATATAATAGCAGCTGATACCATAATAAATACTGTCCCCCATAGTCCTCCATAACACATTCCTGCCAAGATTTCTATTGGTTCTCCTGGTATTATAATTAAAAATATTTGTGCTACTTGGAGTCCAAATAATGACAGCATTCCTAACATACCAGAAGTTGCAACTTTTTCTTTAAAATCTACTTGTCCTTTTACTGTAGATAAATTTTTCATTACTGGAAATAAATACATTGTTATTGCTATAAATAATGTTATTACTACTACTGTTAATAATATTTTAAATATTTTTACTTTATTTTTTGTACTCATATAATCCCTTCTTTTTTACTAATTTTACAATATTTTTTATATATTACAAATATTATAACATAGTAAAAGTGACTTATAAGTGACATTTATTATTCTTCCTTAATAATATTTTTGCTTCCAAAGTAAGTAGCTAAAAAATATGCTCCATATATTATTCCTATAATAACTACTGTTGCTATTGCTGATGGTAATAAATCTTCTTTACTCGCTAAACCTACCATCATTTCTATTGCAAATAGTATTATCTGAAGTTTTTACAATTTGCTCTGCTGTACTATAAATAAGTCCTAGAAATTGTGCTTTTATTTCTTCTATTTTATTTCTAAAAAACTTTTCCCAAGTTAAACTATTATTGGTATTTTAGAATCTTCTCTTTGCTACTTTGTTATTCCCATTAAAATAGGAGTAAAATTTTATCAGCTGTACTTAAACTGCTAACATCACCTATTACTTTCCAATAAGCATATCCTAATAAAGACACAGCAACTAAAAATATTTATTGTGTTAAAGAACATTACTGCTACATACATTATTGCAAAGTATATATAGGTTTTTATACAACTAGCAATTGAAAATATAAATTTAAATTTGCTCATATCTGCTTCAAACATTTTTGCAACTAATATTGACATAAATTGTGAGCCAAATATACCAAACAGTAAGCCCTATTATAAGTGAAATTACTCCTACAAATTAAGAAAAATTGTAGCGTTCATTTTCTGATTTAATAATTCAAAAGTTTCTAATAATTGCCTAGCAGCTTTTGAGTCTAATGCACTTGTTGGCTCATCTACTAATATCAATTTTGGATTAGTTATAATTGCTCTACTTGATTCTACTCTTTAGCATTTACTTTTTGAATTGTTAATGCAAGAGCAATGTTTTCATAACAAGTTAGTGTATCTAATAAATTAAAATCTTGAAAAATAAAACCTAATTCCTCTCTTCTAAATTTGTTTAGTGCCTTTCCTTTTAATTTTGTAATATTCTCACAAATGATGATACTAATACTATTCAATGCTTTTTAAACTTTCTATCATATCAATCTTTTTTAAAACAAAGTGTATAATATAGTTTACAATAAGAGAAAAAGTAATTGACATAATAGCTGAATATACATAACTTATTAGTTTTATATTTCTTATGAATCTCATTTTGTCTATTTCTACACTCATAACTATCATTTCTGTTAAGAAATATCCAAATATTAAGCCAAGAAATACTCCTACAATTGTAAATATTATATTTTCTTTGTTTATATAATTATCAACTTCTTTGTCATAAAACCCTAAAACTTTAAGTGTTGCGATTTCTCTTTGTCTTTCTCCTATGTTTATATTAGCCAAATTGTACAGAACAACAAATGCAAGTAGTGCTGAGGCAACAATTAAAATTATGACTACATAATTTAACGAATTTAACATATCTTTAATTGCATTCATTGTGTCTGAAATCATACTGACTTCTGCGACCCCTTCAATTTGCAATAAACTTTCTGATGTTTGGTTTTTTATATCTTCTGTCATTGCTTTTGTTTTTATTAATATCATATTTGTTTTATGGCTTTTAATATTTTTTTCATAGAAATTTTTAGTCATATATACATAATTTGAAACGTAATTCTCTACAATTCCTATTACTTTAAATGAATATTCTGTATTGTCACTATCAATTAGTGTAATATTTTCTCCTTTTTTTATATTTAGCATTTCTGCTACTTTATCTGAAATTATAATTCCTTCATCATTTAATGCTACTTTTTCATATGTTTTTACATCTTTTAAATGACATACTTTTTCGAAATCTTGTATTGTTTCTGGAATAAAGATTGCAGTTTCATAATTATTTTCTTGCCCTTTTAATTTTCCAGCAGATGCACATATTTTAGAATAGCTTTCTATGTTTTTATTGTTATTTATTATTTCTTCTATTTTACTTAAATTTTTATCTTCTGATAATGAAATTGACATATTGTAAGTAAAAATTTCTCCATATTGTGATTCTGGTATATCCATTACAGAATCTTTCAATCCAAATCCTGTAACCATAAGACCTGTACATCCAGCAATTCCTACTATAGTCATAATTGCTCTTTTTTTATATCTGAAAATATTTCTGGCTATAACTTTTTTAGAAAAATTAAATTTATTCCAAATAAATGGAATTCGTTCTAATAAAATCTTTTTTCCATTTTTTGGTGATTTGGGTCTCATTAATGTTGATGGCATATTTTTTAGTTCTTTTGATGCAACAAAAATTGTGGCTCCACCAATGCAAATAAATGCAATAATTACTCCTAATAACCCAATATCTAATCTATATGATGTATAAAATTCTGGTATTTTATATATTGCATCATATATGTCCCAAACTATATTTGGAATTAGATAAAAACCAGCTGTCATTCCTAGGAATCCTCCAATAACACAAGCTAAAAATGCATATAATATATATTTAATTATTATCTGTATATTTGTGTATCCTAATGCTTTTAATGTACCTATTTCTGTTCTTTCTTCCTCTATCTTTCTAGTCATTGATGTTAAACTTATTAGTATTGCTACAAAATAAAATATAGCTGGAAATAGCTTAGAAATGTTTGTAATTGTTTTTATTGCATCAATAATATTTGCATATCCAACATTATCTTTTCTATTTCTTATATACCATTTTGCCTTTTCTATTTTATTTATCTCATCTTTTGCTTTATCAAGTTCTTTTTGTGCATTGTCTAATTTCTGAAGTGCATCTTGTTTTTGTGCTTTAAACTCTTCATCATTTTTTTCTAGTTCCCCTTTTGCTTTTTCTAATTCTTTTTTACCACTTGCTATTCGGGCTTTTCCATTTGATATTTTATTTATTGTGTCTTTTTTTGTATTATTTAAAATGTCTCTTTGTTTCTTTAATTCATTTTCTGCTTTTATTATTTCATCTTGCCCATTTTTTAACTTTTTTTCTGCTGATTGAAGTTCTTCTTCTATTTTAGTTTTTTTACTTTTTAATGTTTCTAATGTTGATTTTACTTTTTCTATAATTTCATCTATATAACTTGTATCTAAACCATTTTTTTCTAGTTCTTCTTTTTGACTTAATAAGTTATTTAAATTATTATTTGCATCATTTATTGATATATTTAGTTGTTTTATTCCTTCTTCCGCTTCTTTTCTTTTAGTTTCAAATTCTATTTTTGCTGATTCTAGTTCTTTCTTTTTTATAGCAATTTGGTTTTCTCCATTATTTATTTTTTTATCTGATGCTTCAAATTGACTTTTTGCATTTTTTTCTTGTAAATTAATTTCTTTTTCCAAATTATTTAATTCATTTTCAGATTTTAATATTTGATTTTTTCCTTCGTTTATCTTATTTTCTGCATTTTTAAGCTCGTCATCTACTTTCTGCTTTTCTTTGTTAAATTCTTGTTGCGCATCATTTAGTTTGTTTTCTGCTTCATTAATTAATTTATTATATCTTTCTTCCTCCTGATTTTCTTTTATCTCTTCTACTTTTAATATTACTGGGTTTACTAGTTTCCAATATTCTTCACTATTTAATTGTAGTTTTTTTGCACCTTTAACAATACTATATATATTTGTATAATAGTCTAAATTAATTACTTCTGAATTTGCATAAATAAAAAAGTCAATTGAACCATTCCCTATTGTTGTATGGCCTCTTTCATTTGCTATATATAATGGTGATTCAGTTATTCCCACTATAGTAAATTCTTTTTGATTAAAAATAGGATTATTATTAGAGTCTACTTCTTCATTTTCAAGTATTATAGTTTTTCCAATATATTCATAAATATTATTTGTTATGGAATAATTTCTATCTAATAGACATTCATTTTTATTTTCTGGTAATCTTCCTTTTATTACTGCTGGAATATTACAGTTCTCATTGTATGCTATTACTTTACAAATATTTTCTTTTTCTTCGATTTTCGCTATAGTATCTTTTGACTTTATTCCATAGCTATTTTCTATTCCATCTATATTTTTTATAGCTTTTAAATCATCATCTGTTAATCCTAATGTTGAAATAACATCTATATCAAACAAATTATATGAATCTGCATATTTATCCACACTGTCTCTCATATTAGGTGCAGTAGCAACTAATCCCGAAAAAAAGCCAACCCCAAGAAATGCCATAACCATCATTGATATGAATCTTCTTTTTGTTTTTATTATTTCTTTAAAATTATTCTTCCATAAAGACTTTTTCATATTATTACCTCATTACCACTCAATTTTTTCTATAGGTATTGGTGTATTATTTATCTCTATTTTTTCGGCTGTTCCATTTTTAAAATGTATAACTTTATCTGCCATTGGAGCTATAGCTGCATTATGTGTAATTATTATAACTGTCATTTTCTCGTTTTTTGACATATTTTGTAACAGTTTTAAAATGCTTTTTCCAGTTTTATAATCTAATGCACCTGTGGGTTCATCGCAAAGTAAAAGTTTTGGATTTTTGGCTATTGCTCTTGCTATTGCCACCCTTTGTTGTTCTCCTCCTGACAATTGTGCTGGGAAATTGTTTTTTCTGTTTTCTAATCCTACTTTTTTTAATATTTCTTCTGCATTTAGTGCATTACTACACAATTGTGTTGCAAGTTCTACATTTTCTTTTGCAGTTAAATTTTGAACTAAATTATAAAATTGAAAAACAAATCCTATATCATTTCTTCTGTATTTTACTAGTTGTTTTTCTTTTAGTTCAGTTACATCTTTTCCATCTACAAAAACATTTCCTGATGTGGCAGTGTCCATTCCTCCTAGTATGTTTAATGCAGTTGTCTTTCCTGCTCCACTTGGGCCTACAATAACTACTAATTCTCCTTTATTTATTTGAAAATTTGTATTGTTTAAAGCACTTATTTCTACTTCTCCCATTTTATATTTTTTATTTATATTTTTAAATTCTATATAACTCATATTTTGAATCTCCTTTAATGTTTTTTTACTGCCTCTCCTAGTTTGTAATATATATTAAACTTAAACAAATTTCATATAACTGTTTTGAGGAAATAATAGTCGTACTTCTGTTCCTTCATTTGGTGTAGAGTCTAGTTCTATAGCTATTCCTAATTTATTACACAATTTTCTACACAAGAATAATCCAATTCCAGTAGATTTCTTATTTAATAATCTTCCATTCGTTCCTGTAAATCCTTTTTCGAACACCTTTGCAATTTCTTCATTTTTAATACCAATTCCATTGTCTTTTATATATAAAATAACATTTTCTTTTCTTTGGGTTGCAAATATTTCTATTTCTAAATTTGTATTTTTTTCTTTATATTTTACACTATTTTGAATAATTTGATTCATTATAAAAATAATCCATTTATTATCTGTATTTACACTTAAATCTAAATCGTGAAGGTTTATAGATATTCTTTCTTGAATTAATATATTTTTGTTTTTTTTTATGCTTTCATTAACAATATCTATTAAGTGTACTTTTTTTATATAATAATCTTTTTCTACTGTATTACTTCTTGCATAATACAACGCTTGTTCAATATAGTTTTCTACTTTGTCTAATTCTTCATCTATACTTGTTGTTGCTTCATTTTTGTTATTTTCTATTATCATTTTGCTTGCTGCTATAGGAGTTTTTATTTCATGTATCCATAATTCTATATATTCTTTGTAGTCTTCTTGCATATATTTATATTTATTTACATTTTCAATCATTGATTTATCTATTTGTTCTAATACATCTTTCAATATTTTTCCTTCTGTAAAATTAGGAGTCCTTATAATCTCAGTAATTAAATATTTTTCTTCTAATTCTTCTAATGTATTTAATAGATTTTTATAAAAACTTTTTTTAATAAAATATTCTATAATAATTCCTATAAAATATAAACTAAAAATTATTATTGGAATATAAAATTTTATAAAATTCCCAAATTGATATGGAATTAAAAATATTTCTATTGTTGTAATAGCAAATACTATTGCAATAGTTATAATTATTTTATCTTTCATAAAGTTTTTAAAATCCATTTTATAATTCTCCTTTTAATATATACCCTTGCCCTCTTTTAGTTTCAATTAATTCCTTTAAATTTATTTCTTCTAATTTATTTCTTAATCTAGTTATATTTACGCTAAGAGTATTGTCATCTATAAAGCTTTCACTTTCCCATAAGAAGTTCATTATTTCTTCTCTTGACACAATTTTTTCTCTTTTTTCTATCAAATATTTTAAAATTTTATATTCATTTTTTGTTAGTTCTATAACTTTACCATCTTTTTCTATTGTACTATTTGATATGTTTAAAATAAAATGTTTTGCGTCTATTTTATTTTTTATTTCTGTATTACTACTTCTTCTTAATACTGAAGTTATTTTTGCTAATAATATTTGTATATTAAATGGCTTTGTAATATAATGGTCTGCTCCATAGTTAATAGAAATTAATTCATCTAGTTCATTGTCTTTACTGGTTATTATTATAATTGGCATATCTGATTGTTTTCTTATCTCTTTACATACATACTCTCCATCTATATCTGGTAAGTTTATGTCCAATAAAATAAGATTAGGATTTATTTTTAAGATATCATTTATTGTATTTTTAAATGTTTTTAAACATTCTGCTTGGTACCCATTATTATTTAAAAATATTTCTAATTCTTTTCTTAATTTTTCGTCATCTTCTACTATTAATATCTTTTTCATTTTCATTCTCCTTCTTAACTCATTACAAAAAAAAGTTACAACTTTTTGAAAAGTCTTTAAATTGTTCTTTGTAATTTTTTCTTAATTTTATTATATAGTAAGTAAGATAGAATGGTATCGTCATTTGTGCTATTGCCATAATAAAGCTAAATATAAATGTTCCATTAGTTGCTTTATATAATATTTGAATTGGAGCAATAGAAAAGTTTTGTGATATAAACATTAGATTGCTATCAAAAACATTGTTTATAATTAATGCTA
Organism: uncultured Clostridium sp.; assembly: GCA_947573555.1. Taxonomy (GTDB): domain Bacteria; phylum Bacillota; class Clostridia; order TANB77; family CAG-508; genus CAG-269. The sequence goes on from CANPFO010000006.1 coordinate 12,885, forward strand.
TTGTGCACATAATGCCTACTAGACTTGCAAAATATTTGATATCTCCCTTTTTTATTTCTATATAATTAGTTTTATTTACCAGTATTCCTAAATATATCATTATTCCATGGAATACAAAGCTATGAATACTCAAAAAGTGAAAAGCTGGATATCCTAATAATGATGTTGATGGATATATTATAAAAATAATTCCTCCAATAATTGAGCCAGTTGCTAAAAATACATCTCCTGCTCTTTTTAATTTATTTTTTCCGAAAGAGCTTAATATTCCTCCATATAATAACATACTGCAATAATATAATGGTAAATATGAATTAACATTATTTAGCGAATTTTGCGATATACTATAAACTATTTTTATAATCTCTAATATACACATAATTACTGTTATTCTTTTTATTATTTTATATACTTCTTCTTTACTTTTATTCATTGAATGTTTTAATGCAATACTTATAGCTCCTATTGTTACTCCGATTAAGATAAAATGTCCTTTTGTAAATATTCCACATGGTTTATACTTTCCTAATTTTGAAAACATTTATTCTTATTCTCCTCCCTAATTAATGTTTGAATAATATCATAAAAGCAAGTAATTATCAACTACTTGCTTTTTTAAGTTTCATTTTTTATAGCAGATTTATATATAAAATCATCCATTTCTCCATTTTCAAAATATACAGTATCTTCATATTTTTCCTGATCTCTTACAGGAAGGAATATAGATAATTTTACGCATTTATAATCACATTTAGGACAACAGTAAACAGTTATTCCGCAAGCATAATATCCTATAGGTATGTCTGCTTTTCTATTTACTTTGATTAAATTATTTTTATAATATGTTGCATCATTGTGTGAGATATAATGGTCAACTAATACTGGCAACATATAAAGTTGCTTTTTTGTTATGTCCATAACTTCAGTACATTCTTTACACCAGTCTCCATGAAATATTGAACGGATTTTTCTAAAAAAACTCATATTACTTGCAATTAGAGCGAGCTTCTTCTATCATTTTAACCATCATATCTGCCTTTGAAATTCCAGTTAATATGTAGTCACTGTCCATTCTAAAACGTTGATTTGATGTAAATGTGTCAACTCTAATTTTTATATCATCAACTGTAAATAAAAAGCTTACTCTACTACTTCCTTCTAAAAATCCTACTCCGCCTTTTCCATCATCTACCCATGCTTTATTAACTCTAGAAGCTGGCACAATATATGTTTTAAACGGATTCCAGAAAAATACTAATCCTATTTGCCCTTTATCTGTATCAATTATTACAACTTTACCTTTTCCATAAAATGTTTGTTTTCTATTAAATCCTTTTTCATCCAATTCGTTTTCAAATTTTTTAGTGGTTCTTTTAAATATTTGGCTTCCTCCAAATATCCACCATATTACAGATAGAAAACTTGGCCCCATAATTAAAATTACTGCTCCTATTCCTTTTGGAAAATATAAATTGCTAATTAAAAAACAAATTGCACAAATTGCCATAGGACCAAATATGTATCCTAATAAATATGATATATTAATTTTTTTTATTTTTTCTTCCATTTTTTACTTCGTTCCTTTCTTATTTCTCTATTCCCACTCATTTTCTTTTTTATTTTTAGGTGCAAAGAAATATGGAAATATTCCCAATTTAGAACCTATTGCATGAAATATAGGGAAAGTTACAATTACTGTCAAAATTTGAATTAGCATAATAGGTCCTTCTATAAATGACTCTTCACTTTTTATTTCAGCTCCACCAACCATATCAATGTAAAAATCTTTTCTATCTAATTTTTCTTTATATTCTATTTGGCCTAGAAAATATTCATCAGTACTTAAGTCCTCTTTAACTATTTTTCCTACTGGCAAAATTGAATCTCCTGTGTAAATAGAGTCTCCTGTACGTTGTACATTCTCTCCATTTATACGTGCTGCTACTTTTTCTCCTGATGGGAGTGTTAAAGCTTGCATATAATAACCATTATGATATCCAGCTCCTTTGTTTCTGTATTCAATACCTGGAGATACTACTGTAAACGTGTCATGCGTTAATAGGTCTTCTATATTTTGCGCTCTAAATATTGTTTCATCTGCTTTTCCTCCTATTTCTCCTATTTCTACTTTGTGTTCTTCTTTATGTTGTTCATATTTATCTGCTAATATATTATTTGCTATTTTTGCAGTTCCCATAGCTAGTAGAACACTAAATAATAAGCAAAGCCATATATCATATCTTAAATTATGATATCTCATATTCATCCCCCTTTCTTTTATACTTTTCTATTTTAGTACTTTTTCTACATAATGTAAAGTTTTTTTTAGATATTTAAATTTTTAGATATCATTCACTATTATCTTACATTTTTGTACGAATTCTCATTTTATTAATAAATTATGTTATACTATATATAAACATTTTAAGGAGGTATAAATTTATGAGTGTCTATAAAGAAGTAATTACACAAGCATTTATATTCTTTCCACTAGTAGCTATATTAATTACTCTGCCATACATATCTTATAATTACTACAAATATGGCTCTATTATTAGTTTAAGGATTGTAATAATATATTCTTTTATACTTTATTTATTATGTACTTACTTTTTAGTTATATTACCACTTCCTAGTATAGAAACAGTACGAAATCTAACAACCCCTCGTACACAGCTTATACCATTTGCATTTATTGGTGATATTATTAAAGATTCAAAAGTTGTTTTATCTAATCCTTCAACTTATATTTCAATTTTGCATAATAGGTCACTTTTACAAGTTGTATTTAATTTATTTATGACTATGCCTTTTGGTATGTATCTAAGATATTATTTTAAATGTAGCTTAAAGAAAACAATTCTTTTAACTTTTTGCTTGTCATTATTTTTTGAGTTAACACAATTATCTGGATTATATTTTATTTATCCAAGAAGTTATAGATTGTTTGATGTAGATGATTTAATAATTAACACTTCTGGTGGTATTTTGGGATATTTTATTATTACTCCCTTTTTAAAAATACTACCTTCTAGAAAAAAACTTGATGACATAAGTTTTGAACGTGGCCATCATATATCTTTTTTTAGAAGATTCTATGCTATTATAATTGATTTAATTTGTATATGCATATTATCATTAATATTACTTTATTTAAATTTTTCTACCCTCAACTATATACTACCATCCACTGTATTATTATACTTCACAGTCCTTCCAATATTTTGGAAAGGCAAAACGATAGGAAAATATTGGAATAAGACTAAAGTCGTTTCCACTACTTCTGAATCAGCAAAATGGTATCAATATGTTATTCGCTATTTAAGCTTATTCACAATATTTATTTTAATATCTTTTGTTCCTGACAATCTTTTATCTTTAATATTCTTAGTACTATATATTTTATATATTGTTATTATAATGATTAAGCAAAAAGCTTTATTTTATGAAAAATTGTCTAGAACCAAAAATATAAGTACAATAAAGGAGTGATTAATACTCACTCCTTTTCATTAATTATTGATACTAATAATTCTACTAATTCATTCTTTGTCACACCATTTGTTTCTATGTCAAAATATATATCTCTATATTTAAATGTTGCATTATGCATACTTTCATATTTTGATATTATAACTTCTATATCCCCTATTTTTGATTTTTTATTTATTTCTCCTAAATAATAATCTCTTAAAGGCTCTGCCTCTTCTGAAAACGCTATTTGAATATCATTTAATTCATCTTTTTGATATACAAATATATAGTCATGCAACTTGTCATATTTTTTTACATCTATATTACTTTTTACAAAAATATTGTAACTATTTTTAAAATTGTATCTTTCAGGAATCTTTATATTTTGAATAAAATTAAATTTTTCTGGCAATTCATTTAGTTCTAGTACTCTTAAATCTGCATCAATCATCATACTTCCTATACTTTCTATTTCATTTATATTTATTTCCATTTGTAGCTTTTCTTTTTGTAATTCTTCAACATTTGCAAATTTATCATTTTTACTAAATTTAATATCATCTCGTTGATTTTCTATATTATTTATCATTAATAAGCATACTAATGCTATAAAAGCAATACAAGCTGTTGCCAATATACTTTTCATTCTTTGTTTTTTCATATCATTAACCCTTTCTCCTTCAAACAAGATAGTATTATAGTTTCTTTCTTTGTTAAATTCTTTTTCTATTTCTCTTTTTAAACTATCATACATTTCCATCACCTTCTATCTTTATATTATTTTTAATATCTTTTATTGTCCTATATAAGATGTTTTTTACATTAGATTCACTCATTTTTAATTTTTCTGATATCTGTGATATTTTTAGTTCAGAATAATAATATAAATAGAAAACTTTAATTACTTTAATATTCTTTTTCTTTATAAATTTCCACACCATTTCTGCATTCAGTTTGTTAACTATATCTGCCTCAAAATCTATACTATCTGGAATATCTATTTCATATTCTATTTCCTCTTGATTATATGAAACAGAAAAAGTTTTTAACTTATATAATAATCCATAATGTCTTTGTATTTTCTTTTTAGCTATTCCTATTACATAATTTTGATAATTTTCTAAAACCATATATTTTTTATTTTTCAAAATTTTATATAATTCTATATATGTCTCTTGTATCAAATCATTTACATCTTCTATATTTGAACATTTACATATTATGTATTTTAGTGTTTGCTTATATGTTGAACTATATATTTCTTCAAAATTTTCTAAGGATATTTGAGTACTCATTTTTTTCTCCTTTCACTATATAGTGTCTTATTTTTCTAAAAAAGTTTCATTTTTTTATTTGTTTTATATCTATCATAATCTAATATAACAATAATTAGTTAGCCTAAAATTATTATTAGTATATAATTTTTTGAATATGGTTATACTATTTAAGAAATCTTGGAGGTGTTTTATATGAAATTAACAATATGTGAATTAAGTTATTTGAATGAATTAATTACAAGTTGTGTAAATACAATTACATGTATGTCATTATTTAAAAATCAAGTTACTGATGAAAAATTGAAATCTTTATTATCTACCCATTTTCCTATCCATATTGATGATTATAATAAAAAAGTAGAATTTGTAAAAAATGTAGATACTGCTACTGGCAAATTAAATGTTCCAGAACTTAATACATCTATTTTTCCAGAAAATGTAGAGCATACAAAAGTTGCTGAACCTATTACTGTTAATACTAATGTTACTAAATTAACAGATAGAGAAATTGCTTTATCCTACTTCTTAACATTAAAAAGAGCTGGAAAGGAATATGCAATCGCTTCTATGGAAGCTACTAATCCTAAATTGAGACAATTTTTAAAAGATGCTTATACTATGAGTTGCAATCATTCTTATGAAGTTTATGAATGGATGGCAAAACATAATTATTATCCTATTATTCTAACTACTGGTGAGCAAACTGGTAATATTGCTAGTATTTATAATACTATATCTTTATAATTAGTGTGCCAAAGGGGGCGTCCCTTTTTGGCACAGTTTTAATTTGTTTGTGTGCAAAATTTTTCATATATTAAGAAAGTGTGCCAAAAAGGGACGCCCCCTTTGGCACACAATTGTTATTTAAGTGATATACTATTATTTATTAACATTGTGCTATATATAAATAGTATGTCTTTGCCTTCAAACTGTACATATTCACTTAATATTTTAGAAGATATGTACCTTGTGTCTATTACTGTTATTTTTTTATATGCACTAACTAATAATGGAATTAAACTGCTACCATATGAATCTCTAAAAACTATTAATTCTTCGTTTATGTCATTTTTAGGGTTTTCTATCGTTAATAATGGTGTAGCTCCTGACAAATATATATCATATTTATCTAATGCTTTTAATTTTTCTATATCATATAATTTTGTTGTCTTATTTGTTTCATAATTATATACTTTACAATTTTCTATTGTTTCATTTGTCAGTATTTTTAGTTCATCACTTTGTGTATTTATTGGAAATTGTCCTGCATATACCCCTTTAAAATCTGTTATCTTATTTTCTTGATATTTTTCTTCTATTTTTAAGTTCATTTTGTTTGCAATCTTGTCCACTACTTTGTGTAATTTTTCTTGTTTCCAATGTGAATCGGTAGAATAATAGCTGGATAAATCTAAGCAGTTAAATATATCTATATATTTAGCCCATTTTAGTTCTTCATTTATTATATTTTCCATTTTTTTGTAATCTAGTTTTAGATTGCCTTTGTTTATAAAATAGTTTTTATCTGGAACAATTGTATAATAAACTTTGTTACTTCCATTTATATATCTATCTTTTATTTCATTAATTTTATTTGTTATATTTAATACTGATTTTTCGTTTAGTGGGTATATTTGTTCTATTAATTTTTCTTCATATTTATAGATTTTATTACTATCTTGTTTTTTTAATATGTTTATTTCTACATTAGTTTTTAATTTTCTAAATGATTCTCTTTCAATAAATTGGTCCATTGTATATTTTTCAAATTTTTCAAAAAAACTTCCGTCTATTAATTTTGAAATTGAGATGTCTGGAAATTGTTGTAATTTTCTTCTTTCTGCTATCGATATTATTGTATCATTTTTTGCTATGTTTGCTATTAATATTATAATAATAGCTGATAAAAATGTTATTGTGACTACTATATTCTTTAGTTTATTATTCATCTTGCACCTCCTAAAATCTAAAATATAAAAATGGATTGTATGAATTGTCCACTAAATATGCAGTTGTAACTATTAATATTATTAATATATATATTGGCTCTATGATGTTTATAATTTTGTTCAGTTTTTCATTTTTTCTTAACTTTTGTATTATATTTTTCGAAATTGGAGTAGCTCCAATTATTGCAATAATTATTACTACTAAATAGCTTTTTAAATAATATATTGTGTAATTATTTATAAATGTTTTTTCATTTGCTCCAAATAGTCCTATAATATTTGAAAATGCTTCTTTCATATTTTTTGCATTAAATATTATAAAGCTTATCATAACTATGAATAACACATATATTCTTTTTATAATATTGGGCCATTTTTCTATATATTTTCCTAAAAATAATTTTTCTATTATTAAAATAATACCAAACATTAATCCCCATACAACAAAATTCCAACTTGCTCCATGCCAAATTCCTGTGAGTAGCCATACTATTAATATGTTTCTAATCTGTTTTTTTATTCCTTCTCTATTACCTCCAAGTGGTATATATATATAGTCTCTAAACCATGAGCTTAATGATATATGCCATCTTCTCCAAAATTCTGTTATGCTTTTTGAAATATATGGGTAGTTAAAGTTCTCTAAAAAGTGAAATCCAAATATTCTTCCTAATCCTATAGCCATATCTGAATATGCAGAAAAGTCAAAGTATATTTGTAAAGTATAGCTTATTCCAAATATCCAGTAAAACATTATACTTTTTTCGTCTGTTCCTATAAAGTAATTACATAATTCCCCTAACATATTCGCAATTAAAACTTTTTTTGCAATTCCTATTGAAAATCTTCTTACTCCATAAGCAAAATTTTCAAAGTTATGTTTTCTATTGTCTAATTCTTTTTCAATGGTTTCATATCTTACTATTGGCCCTGCTATCAATTGTGGAAATAGTGATACATATGTTGCAAGTTTCAAAAAGCTCTTTTGTACACTTACTTTTCCTTTATATACATCTATTATATAACTAAGAATTTGAAAGGTGTAGAATGATATGCCAATTGGTAATATTATTCTTAATGTTGGTATTTTTAAATTAAATATGTTATTTGTGTTTTCTATTATGAAATCTGTATATTTAAATATACACAAAAGACCAATATGTATAAATATTGTTGCTATAAGTATGCCTTTCTTTTTATATTTATCTATTAAAATTGCTCCTATGTATGCAATTAAAATTTCAGTTAGCATTAAGTATATATATTTTGGCTCTCCATAAAAATAGAATAACATTGATGCTATAAATAATATAAAATTTTTTATCTTTTTAGGTACTATAAAGTATAGTATTATAGTTATTGGTAAAAAATAGTATAAGAAACTAATACTTGTAAATAACATTTTTTTCCTACTTTCTAATTAATAATAAAGCTTCCATAATTCAATTGGAAGCTTTATTAAAATTACTAGTTAATGTTTTTTTAAAGTTCTGGTGGTAAATCAAAATCTGCTTCTTCAGCTTTTTCTAGCTCTTTTCCGATGTCATTCTCAACAAATTTTTTAAATTCCTCATATACTGGCTTTGCCCATTCTTCACTAGACATTACTAAAAATATTATGTTTTTGTAATTTGTAATGTATAACTTTTCTGCTGAAACACAAATCCATCTTCTCATATCTATGTTGTCTAACATTTCTTGTTTCATTTTTTCTATGTCTGCATTTTCTTTTGCTTTTACTACTGCAAGTGAATATGCTTGCGCATTTATAAATGGTACAGATACTATTAATTCTTCTACATTTTGATTTGATTGTAATCCTGTATATGTAGTAACTTGCATTTCATCTGATACATCTATTACTGCTGTTTCTAGTTGTGGTAATTGTATTGCTTCATTTGTATAAATGTTATTTAACATATTTTGAATTTCTTCACTTGTTTGAAGTTTTAATTCTTCTGTTTTTGTATTTAATTTAACTGCTACTACAGCTCCTATTATTGCAATGACTGCTATTGCTAAAATTATTATTATTGTTGTTTTTTTCATATTATTTTTCCTTTCTAATTTTTAATATTTTACAATATCATTATACTATACCCCTTTTTTTTTGTAAATATAAATTATTATTTTTTTAAGTTTTGGCATTTTTGTATGTCTTATTTGCAGTAGCATCGTGTAACATAAAAAATGCTAAAGTTTAAAAAATTATTATTCATTTTTTCTTGGTATAAAATTAGTAGCAAATTTATATTTTTCACGGTTCAATATATATAAATATCCTAAAAAGCTAAATATTACTGCTCCAACAAAATTAACAAGTAAATCTTTAATTGTATCATGTATTCCTATATCTAAATATCCACCATCTATTACAATAGTTCCATCTTCTGTTACAATATGTGTTTCTCTAATATTTTTAACTAATATAGCTTTATTACTTTGTTCTGGATCTAGCATAACAGAACTTATTGATGTTACTATTTTATCTTTTTGCATATCTAGCTTTAAATATGTATCTGCACCATATTCAAAAAACTCCCATAAAACTCCTATTGTCATTGAAAAACAAAATGCTACAATTGCTACAAATGCTGGAGATAATTTTATATTTTTACTATTTTCATTTAGTAAATCAATTAATGAAAATCCCACTCCTGCTGCTAAAAAACCATTTATAGTATGTAATATTGTATCCCAATGTGGGATATTTCCATAAAAATTATTAATCTCCCCTAGTATTTCGGCTGAAAATATAAATAAATATATCATTGCTTCTAACGCATTAGGTATTGTTATTTTAAATTTATCTTGTAATACTGTTGGTATCATAAATAATATTAGTGATAAAAAACATAAAAAAGCATTATGCCAGTCTCCATTAAATAGTTGTAATGTCATACATAATATTACCAATATTCTTAATATCAAGTATATTAGTAGTGAACTTTTCTTTGTCTCTTTGTATTTTCTTTTTATTAAATCTATATGTCTTTCTTTTTTTACTTTTTGTTTCATCTTATTTCCTCTTACTTCTTAATCTATGTTTATTAATTCATATTCCTTTGTTCCAAATCCTAGTTTTGCTGCTATATCTATTGTATGTGTGCCATTTCTTGATTCAACTCTTTCTAAAAAATGTTCTTTTCCTTTATCATTTGAACTTCTAACTAAGTCAATACAAGCTTCATCTATTGCAATTGGGTCTAATGATGCTAATATTCCAATATCTTTCATACAAGGGTCTTCTGCTACTGAGCAGCAATCACAATCTACTGACATATTGCACATAATATTTATATATGCAATTCCTCCTTTATTATTAAAATATTCAACTATTGATGAAGCACTTTCTGCCATTGCTTCTAAAAATTTATTTTGCTCAGCTACATTGTCCCATAACTTTGTTTGATCTTTTACTTTTCCAGCAGTATGAATCCATGCTTTTCCTTTTGATGATGCACATCCTATAGATAATTGTTTTAATGCTCCTCCATATCCTCCCATAGGATGTCCTTTAAAATGCGATATTACTAACATTGAATCATAATTTTCTATATTCTTTCCAACAAAATTTTCTTTTATAACTTGTCCATTTGGAATGTTTAATACTATATCATCACCTTCAGCATCCATAATATCTACATTAAAATACTTTGACCATCCATGGTCCTTCATTAACTTTTTATGTCTTTCAGTAGTGTTTCTTTCTCCTTCGTATGCTGTATTACATTCTACTACTGTTCCATTTACTTTTTCTATGATTTCTTTCATAAACTCTGGGTGTAAATAATTCTGATTGCCTGCTTCTCCTGAATGTACTTTTACTGCTACTTTCCCAGGTAGTTGTTTTTCTAATTTTTTAAATATTTTGACTACATTTTCAGGTGTTATTTTTTGTGAAAAATATACTTTTGATTTTTCCATTAATATCATTCCTTCCTTTTATTTTACTACTTATTATATATCCTTTTATTTTACTTATTGTCAATAGTTTTATTAAATTTTTAAAATCGGGAAAAGAGGACGTTCTGTAAAATCCTTTTAAATAGGGACTAGGGGACTCTCCTTCTAAATGTGTTCAGCCTATATCCACCTTTTTTTCATACATATTTCCCCAACCCATTTATTATATAAAATATATATGGTAATTTGTTCATTCCACTCAAAAAGAAGTTGTAATATAAGAAGCCAGAGCCTCTTTCGCTCAAGCTAAAAAGCTATATTATATTCCTTTTAAATTGAACAACGAATGTGCCCTAAAATAGATGTAGAAGTTCTTAATCAAATTAATTAGGGAATCTCGCTTCACGAGGGCGCTGATTAATTTGATTTAGAACTTCTAATCTATGTAGGAAACCGAGTTGTGAAATAAAAAAGGAATATAATATAGCTTTTTCCCGCGAACATCCCTCAGCTTCTTATATGACAACTTCTATTTCTCATTCCAATCAAGCATTACCATATATATTTTATATAATAAATGGGTTGGGGAAATATGTATGAAAAAAAGGTGGATATAGGCTGAACACATTTAGAAGGAGAGTCCCCTAGTCCCTATTTAAAAGGATTTTACAGAACATCCCCTTTTCCCGTTTAACATATATGTTCTAGTAGTATCTTTACTCCCATTAATATTAAAATTAATCCTCCTATAATTTGAGCTTTTTTCTCATATTTATCTCCAAATCTATTTCCTAATTTTACTCCAATTATAGAAAAAGCAAATGCTATAAATCCAATTATTGCTGCTGCAAAAATAACTTTTGCCCTTATAAATACAAAAGTTATTCCTATTGCTAATGCATCTATACTTGTAGCAATTGCTAAACCAAACATTGTTTTAAAATTTACTTTATCATTATGATTTTCTGCCTTTTTATCAAATGCTTCATTTATCATATTTACACCTATAAAGCTCAATAATATAAATGCTACCCAATGGTCTATTTGAATAATTAGACTTTCGAACCTACTTCCTAAAAAATATCCAATTAATGGCATAACTGCTTGGAATATTCCAAAGTACAAACCTACTATTATAGCCTTTTTCCAATTCATTTTTGCCATAGATAATCCCTTGCACACTGCTACTGCAAAAGCATCCATTGCTAATCCAATTGAAATTAGTATTATTTCTGAAATGCTCATATTAAATTTCATTCCTTCCATTTATTATAAGTACAAAAAGACCTTACTTCTATATAATAATATTTAGAAGTAACGCCTTTGATTCCTTTATTTTAAAAATGTCATACTAATTTAAATTTAGTTCCTTATTAGCCATACTTATTTAGATTTATACATATTTATAATATCTTTAAAGCTCATTTTTGTTCCATAATTTAATATTGCATTTGAATATATTTTTATTGCTATTCTTGCTATAACTAATATTGTAGCAATTAGAATTGCAATAGATATAGCTACATCCTTTCCTGTTGCTAATCCCATCATAATTCTAAATGGCATACAGAATGGTGATGATATTGGGAATAGTGATGCAAATACATTAAGTTCACTTGTTGGGTTCATCATTGTAAAGTATGATAAATAAAATCCGATTACTGCAATTAATGCTACTGGTGTGTTAGCAGATTGTATATCTTCTGGTTTGCTTACAGTTGACCCTGTTAATGCATATAATAAAGCATATTCAAAATATCCAAATATGAAATATACAATAGTTATAATTCCTAAATATGGTGTTATATTTGACATATCTAAAGCTGAATTTAGTATCTCTGGGTCTAAACATGATTTAGCACTTATTAATGCTGTTCCTACTATTAATATTAGCTGAATTAATCCAACTATTCCTATTCCAATTGTTTTTCCTAATACAATAGTTCTTGGGCTTGTAGATGTTACAAGTGTTTCCATTATTTTTGATGTTTTTTCTGTTGTTATTGAACTTGATACTTGGTATGCACAGAAATATATTGCATAAAATAATACTAATGACATTAACATCATTACTAATACATTTCCTTTTGCTTCTTCCTCTTCTGTTTGTTCTAATGTAAATTCAAAATTAGGTGTAATTGATTGTATTTGTTCTGGAGTTAATCCTAACTTATTAATTTGCATATTAGAATATAATGAATTAATTGTACTTACTAAATATTGTGGCACTCCATCCATCATTGTTGCACTTTTTACTATGTATCTAATCTTTACATCATTATCTTGCTTTTCAATTATCATAGCTGAAGCTATATTGCCATTTTCTATTTTTTCTTTTATTTCATCAAATGTTGCTTTTTCTGTTTCTATTTCATATTCTAAATTGTCTTGTTTCAATAATTCTAAATTTCCTTCAAATATGTTATCATTATCTACTATTAATAGTTTTTCTACTGTTCTATCTTCTCCTTGTATTGATTTAATCATATTAGGGACATTAAATCCTATTACAATTAGTACTAAAATAAGCAATGTTGATATTATAAAAGATTTTCTTTTAACCATATCAGCTATTGTAAATTGCATTACTGTTAATATATCTTTCATCTTATTCACCTACCTTTTCTATGAAAATATCATTTAAAGTTGGTTTTTTAATTTCAAATTTGTCTACTTTGATTCCATCAATAATTAATTTATTTAATAATTTATGTGCTTTTTCTTCATCTGATATTTTTATAATATAGTTATTATTTGTTACATTTTCTATTTCTAGTTCAAATTCTTTAATATAATTGTTTATATCTTGTTTTACATCAATTTCTACTCTATTGGCAGGATATGATTCTTTAATTTTTTTTAAATTTCCTTGCAATACAGTTTTTCCTTTATTTAATATTAAAATGTCACTACAGAATTCTTCTATTGTTGCCATTTGATGTGCTGACATTATTATATATTTTCCTTCTTTTATCAAATTAATAATTATATTTTTTAGTATTTCTGTATTAACTGGGTCTAGTCCACTAAATGGTTCATCTAATACTACTAATTCTGGATTATGTATTATGGCTGTCATAAATTGTATTTTTTGTTGGTTTCCTTTTGATAGTTTTTCTGCTGGCATATTTAAATATTCTTCAACTTTTAGTTCTTTTGCCCATTTGTTTATTGCTTTTATTGCATCTTCATTTTTCATTCCTTTTAATTTTGCAAAATACATTAATTGATTAAATATTTTTGTTTTTGGGTATACTCCCCTTTCTTCTGGTAAATATCCAAAGTTTACATTTTTTCTGTCTACTGTTTTTCCTTTCCAAGTAATTTCTCCACTGTCTTTTTTTATAATCCCAAGTAGCATTCTTATTGATGTTGTTTTTCCTGCTCCATTTGTACCAAGCAATCCATACACTCCTGGCTTTTCTAAGCTAAATGATATATTATTTACTGCTTGCTTTGTTCCAAATGATTTAGATACATTTTTTAATATTAAGCCCATTTTCAATTTCATTCCTTTCTTCTTTTTTGTACAGTTGTCAGTTTCTAGAGTAATTTGTGTGCATATATATATTATTTTTGTAATACCGCGTAAGCGACCAAACGAGTGGAACGAGTGCGATTGGAGCAACTTACAAACTAGTTTTTTAAATTTGAAAGTTGCGACACACAAGGTATAAAAAAATAATATATATATGCACACAAATTACTCTAGAAACTGACAACTGCAACATTTTATTTATTAAATTTGATAGATATGTTTCCTATTCCACCATCTATTTTGATAAGATTATCTCCATTTCCAAAAGTTTGATTATTTGATATACTATCTCCATCAATTCTAACTGTTCCAATTCCCTTTTCTGTATTAATTTTATAATCTTCTTTACTTCCATTTAACATAATATTCAAATTTCCTATTCCTGCATCTATATCAGACTTTCCCGTTAATAGAGCGTTTATATTAGTCTCGCCAACACCCATATCTAAATCAAAATCATTAATTATTCCTGATTCAATATTTACTTTTCCTGCTCCACCATCTATATTGCAACTTTCTAATACATTTAGTTGTTTTATTGATGCTTCTCCTGCTCCTAATTCTAGTTTTAAATCTTTTGTCATTAACTTTTCAATACTAATTTTACCAGCTCCAGCTGATATTCTAATTTTTTCAAATTCTGTATCTTCTGGTAAATAAACAATCAAATCTCCTTTTGGAGTAGAGCCAAGCCATCTATAGTTTTTTTCTTTTAATTCTAGTTCTTTACCATTATGATTAAATTTTATATTATTGTTGTTTGTTTCTATTTTTAAACTATTTCCATTTTTTATAATTAAGTTTGTATAACTTACATCAATTTTTAAACTTTGTATGTTACTATTTTCGAAATTTGTAGTATTCATTTCAGAAGTTATAATTTCTTGTTCTCTTTTCAAACCTAAAATGTTTGATAATGCATATATTCCACTTAATATTGATGATATTATAGTTATTATAAGAAATATTGCAAATGCTATTGCAATATATTTTATTACTTTTTGTGCTGATGTCATTTTATTTCAACACCTCCAAATAGACAAGTTGCATTAATATATATTGTGTGTTCCCCATCTTTTTCACTATATTTTTTATTATCTGATACACCACCAAATATTGATGATGATTTTATTTTTATCTTCATATTTTCTGGAACAAGTATATCTATTCCTCCAAAAATACTACTTGCATTTATAACTACATCTTTTTCTATAATAGATTTTCTTAAGTCACATTTAACACCACCAAATACTGCTGTTAAATCTGTTCCTTCAAAATTTTCTCCATCAAATTTTAAGTCTTGACCTGAAAAAGTTGCACAATATTCATTTTCTGTTTTTTTATTTTCATTTAATTTTTTTATTTCTTTGCTTACTTTTCCTCCTATTGTATCTTTAAAAATAATTGATATTCCAACTGCTACTAAGATTGCTGGGAATACTAGTTTCCATACTAAATTGAAATCTAGTAATCCTTGACAAGCTAATAATAATGCAATTCCTATTAATAATCCAATCACATTTCCAGTTTTTTCATTTTCTTTAAACAATCCTATAAAACATGGTATTATAATTATTAAAGTCCACCATCCATTAAAAAATATATTTATGCTTGTAATTCCTAGTGAATTTCCTCCAATAATTAGACCTATTACTATTAATACTATTCCCCATAGTATATTTCCAAATTTTTTCATATTTCTCTCCTTTTCTTTACTTATACTTTTAATTTCTTATTAACGTCTTTTTTTAATACTGTATATATTATTGAAACTATTGGTACTCCTAGCAACATTCCTATAATGCCCCCTAGGCTTCCTCCAATTGAAACAGCTACTAAAACCCATATTCCTGGCAATCCTACTGAATTTCCTACTACTCGCGGATAAATTACATTTCCTTCTACTTGTTGTAATATAAATACAAATATTATAAATGTTAATACCTTAATTGGGCTTACAGATAATATTAAAACTGCTCCTATTGCAACTCCTATAAATGCTCCTACTACTGGTATTAAAGCTGTTACTCCAACTAATATTCCAATTGGTACTGCATATGGTAATCTTAAAATTAACATTCCTACCATACATAAAGTTCCTAGTATAGTTGCTTCTAAGCATTGTACTGTAAAAAAGCTTTTAAATGTATTGTTTGTTACTTTTCCTATATTTACTATTTTATCTGCTTTGTCTTTTTTTAAATATGCATATAATAACTTTTTAACTTGGTCTTGCAATCTTTCCTTGTCTGCTAAAAGATATATAGCAAAAACAACAGCTATAAAAAATGTTGCAATCCCACTAAATATATTTCCAACTATCAATAATGATGATGATAATATCTGTGGAATTTGATTTATAATTTCATTTTGTATTGTTTTAATATTAATATTTTTACTTTGAATTATTGAATTTAGACTTGGTATTTTTTCTCCACATTTGTCAATCAGTTTGTTTACTTCATCTACATAATATGGTATGTTATTTATTAATATATTTACTATTTTTACTAGTTCTGGAACTATTAATGTTATTATTAATGTTATTACAAGTAAAATTATTATAATTGCAAAAATTATAGATAATGTTCTTATTAGCTTTTTGTTCTTTTCTTTTTTGCTTTTCTTTTTAGTTTTTAGCATTTTCTTTTCAAAAAATGTCATTGGCAGGTTTAATATAAATGCTAGACTTCCTCCTAATATAAATGGAAATGCTATATTGAATATGTATCCAATTATATTTCCTACTGTATTTAGGTTATTTATTGCCCAATATCCTACTATTGCTATTAATATTAATGTTATCCATTTTTTCATATCTTCTTTTTTCAACTCTTTTCTCATCTCCTTTATTAAAGATATTCTAAATTTTACCATTAATATTATTATATATCTATCGAAGTTTTTTTTCAAGTAAAATATTTTACTTAAGCTTAAAAATTATGTAAAGAGTTTGTCGGTGTAAAAAAATCGTACAATGCTGTTAAGTTAATCTTAATTACAATTATATATTAATATTTGAAGTCAAAGACCCAATGGTAGACCCTAGATATGTTTTTGACAAAAATATTAATATATAATTGTAATTAAGATTAACTTAACAGCATTATACAAAGTGGATGGATGTTTTAAAATAATTTTATAATCTTAAACGCCCATTATATTATAACCATTATCTGCATAAATAACTTGACCAGTTATACTATCAGACATATCACTTAGTAAAAAGGTTGCAACATTTCCAACTTGAGTAGTTGTTACATTTTGATGTAGTGGAGCTTTTTCTTCTACTACTGTTAAAATAGAAGAAAAGTCCTTAATTCCCTTTGCAGATAATGTTTTTATAGGACCTGCTGAAACTGCATTTACCCTTATATTTTCTTTTCCTAAATTTTCTGCTAAGTATCTAACACTTGCTTCTAATGCAGCTTTAGCAACTCCCATAACATTATAACCTTCTAAAACTTTTGTTGAGCCATGATATGTTAATGTAACTAAATTAGACTTTTCATTTAACATATCTAATTCTTTTGCTATTCTTGCTGTAAGTACAAATGAATAACTACTTACATCAACTGCATGAGCATATCCCTCTTTACTTGTATATATAAAATCATTGTGCAAGTCTTCTGTATTCGCATGTGCAATTGCATGTACTATTCCATCAACTTTTCCATTTTCTTCTTTTATTTTTTCAAATGTTCCTTTTACTAAATCATCTTCTGAAGCACCATCTAATACATAAGCTTTGCTTCCTTCAAATTCTTTAGTAAGTTCTTCTATTTTTTCTTTATTTTCTTCTCCCATATATGTAAAAATTAATTTGGCGCCATTTTCATAAGCTGACTTAGCAATTCCATAAGCTATGCTCCATTTATTTCTTATTCCCATTATAATTATTTTTTTATCTTTTAATAACATTGTTTACCTCCTAATATATTCACCTATATTTCTAAATTTTTGATATCTATTTTCAACTATTTGCTCTTTACTCATCTTTTTTAATTCTTTAATTGATTTTGTTATTTCTTTTTGCAAATTATTCGCAATATCTAAAAATGTTCCCTCTTCATTATCTTCTGTTTCTTTAATTATTTTATCTATTACTTTTAAATTATATAAGTCCTTTGCTGTTAATTTCATTTTTTCTGCTGCTTCTTCATATCTTGATGAATCTTTCCATAAAATACTACTATATCCTTCTGGTGAAAGAATAGAATAAATAGCATTTTCTAGCATAAATACTTTATTTGCAACTCCTATTGCTAATGCTCCTCCACTTGACCCTTCTCCTATTACTATTGATATTATTGGAACTTTTAGTTTTGCCATTTCAAACATTGATTTTGCAATAGCTTCTCCTTGTCCTCTTTCTTCTGCTCCTATTCCTGGATATGCTCCTTTTGTATCTATAAATGTAATTACTGGTCTATTAAATTTTTCTGCTTGCTTCATAAATCTTATTGCTTTTCTATAACTTTCTGGATTTGGCATTCCAAAATTTCTTTCAATATTTTCTTTTGTAGTTCTTCCTTTTTGCTCAGCTATTATTGTATAGCTTTGCTCTCCTATTTTAGCAAGTCCACAAACAATTGCTTTATCATCTGTAAAATTTCTGTCCCCATGTAGTTCTATAAAACTATCAAATATTTTATTAATGTAATCAAGAGATGTTTTTCTTTTTGGGTTTCTTGCTATTTCTACTCTTTCCCATGCTGTTTTACTTTTTTTCATATTTTCTTCCTTTCCTTGACAATTTAATCCAAACGAGTCACAACATTTATGTAAATATTATAGAATAACATGTAAAGGAGATTACTTCAATGCTCTATTCATCAATCAAAAGCTTTGATGTGGTAACAGCTTGTCAACAGTGTGCCTATTACTGTAAGAAACGGAATTTTTCAAAAGCTATGCTATTTATGCATCAAAATTAAATCATAAATAGTATCTTTTAAATTTTCTCTTTCAACGATTTTATCTATAAACCCATGTTCTAACAGAAATTCTGCTGTTTGAAATCCTTCTGGTAAAGATTCTCCTATTGTTTGTTCTATAACTCTTTGTCCCGCAAAACCTATCATTGCTTTAGGCTCGGCTAAAATAATATCTCCTAAACTTGCAAAAGATGCTGTAACTCCTCCATAGGTAGGGTCTGTTAACACAGAAATATATAATAATCCTGCTTCATCTAATTTAGTAAGTGCTGCTGTTGTCTTAGCCATTTGCATTAATGAAATTATTCCCTCTTGCATTCTTGCTCCACCTGAAACTGAAAATATTATAAGTGGCAATTTTTGCTCTATTGCTTGTTCTATTGCATATGTAATTTTTTCACCTACAACAATTCCCATGCTTCCCATTAAAAAGCCACTATCCATTATACATATTACTACTTTTTCTCCATTAATTTTCCCTGTTCCACAAGCTACTGCTTCTTCTAAACCTGTCTTTTCTCTTAAAGTTTTTATTTTCTTAGGATAGTCTTCTAATTCCAATGGATTTGATGTATCTAAATTTAAGTCAAATTTATTGTATGTTCCCTCATCTATTATTAATTCTAGTCTTCTGTCTATATGCATTCTAAAATAGTGTCCACAATATGGACATATGTTTAAATTATTTCTTACTGTTTCTTTGTATAAAATTTCTTTACATTCATCGCATTTTATCCATTTTCCTACTGGTATATCTATATTTGGCTTTTTATTTTTTAGAGGTATATTTCTTTTTACAATTTTGTCAACAATCATTTATTTTCCTCCACTTTTAATATTTCTTTTTCAATAAAGCTTGTATCAAAGTTTCCTCTTATAAAGTTAGGGTTTTTAATTATATTTAATAAAAAATCTCTATTTGTTTCAACTCCATCTACTACTAATTCTTCTAGTGCTCTTTTCATTTTAGCTATTGCCTCATTTCTGTTAACTCCATAAGCTATTATCTTTGCTATCATTGAATCATAATTAGAAGGAATTGTATATCCATCATAAATTGCAGTATCAAATCTTATTCCATTTCCTCCTGGAAAATTGACTTGTTTTATTGTTCCTGGTGATGGCATAAAGTTTTTACTTGGATTTTCTGCATTAATTCTACATTCTATTGAATGTCCTTTAAATTCAATTTCTTTTTGTTTATATTTCAATTTTTCACCAGCAGCAATTCTTATTTGTTCTTTTACAATATCAATTCCTGTACGCATTTCTGTTATTGGATGTTCTACTTGGATTCTAGTATTCATTTCCATAAAATAAAAATCCATATTTTTATCAACAAGAAATTCTATTGTGCCACAACTTGAATATCCTGCTACTTTTGCTGCTTTTATTGCTGCATTTCCCATTTTATTTCTTAATTTGTCATCTATTGCAGTTGATGGTGTTTCTTCAAGAATTTTTTGATGTTTTCTTTGTATTGAACAATCTCTTTCTCCTAAATGAACTATATTTCCATGCTCATCAGCTAATATTTGTATTTCTACATGTCTAGGATTTTCAATATATTTCTCTATGTAAATTTCATCATCATTAAAAGATTTGCTTGCTTCTTGTTTTACCAGATTGTAGCTTACTTCAAGTTCATCATTATTATTTACTATTCTAATTCCTTTTCCGCCTCCGCCAGCTGCTGCTTTTAAAATAATTGGATATCCTATTTTTTCAGCTATTAATACTGCATCTTTTATGCCTTTTACACTTCCATTTGAACCTGGTATAACTGGTACTCCCGCTTCTTCCATCATTTTTTTTGCGTTTGCTTTATTACCCAGTAAGTTTATTACTTTGGATGTAGGTCCTATAAATTTTATATTTGATTCTTCACATATTTTTGCAAATTGAGCATTTTCTGATAAAAATCCAAATCCTGGATGGATGCTGTCTGCTCCTGTGACACAAGCTGCTTCTATTATATTTTTAATATTCAAATAGCTTTTTATTGCTGTTGCTGGTCCTATGCAGATTGCTTCATCTGCTAGGCGTGTATGCAATGCATCTTTATCTACTTCTGAATAAACCGCAACTGTTTTTATATTCATTTCTTTGCATGCTCTAATTATACGAACTGCAATTTCTCCACGATTTGCAATTAAAATTTTGTTCATTTCTAATTTCTTTCCTTTCTAATACTGTTTCTGTTCCTAGTCAGCCTAATTTTTAGTATATATGTGGTATAATACTTCACTTTTATGTTTATTTATGTTATAATATAATTATCACAATGTGAATATAAGGAGGATTCTTATGGGGACAGCAATAGTATTAATAATCTTTCTGGCTTGCTTGGCTGTTTTAGTATGTGTTAGCTGCATCGTAAACTCAAGTCAAGTCGACGAGAATGAATCTCAGATGTATGAAAAGTTTATGCAGGAATCCAAAAAAAGCGAAGGCCATTAAACTTTGCTTGGAGAGGAGAGTATTTTCTCCTCTTTTTTATGTATTATAATCAGCTTCTATTGTTCTATTACTGCAAAAGTTAACTCTCCCTTAGCAGCAACTTTTCCATCTACAGTTGCTATCGCCTCTCCTATTCCAATTGGTCCTTTTCTCTTAATAATTTTAACTTCTAATTTTAACCTATCTCCTGGTAAAACCATTTTTTTAAACTTCATCTTATCTATTCCACCAAATAAAGCATTTTTCCCCTTATTTTCTTCCATTGAAAGTATTGCAACTGCACCTGTTTGTGCTAAGCTTTCTGTTATTAATACTCCTGGCATTATAGGATTCTCTGGAAAATGTCCTTTAAAATACCATTCATTTTCATCTACATTTTTATATGCTATTGCACTTTCTCCCGGTATATATTCTTCTACTTCATCAATCATTAAAAATGGTTCTCTTTGAGGAATAATTTTTTTTATTTCTTCTTTTTTCATCATATTAATCTAACCACCTATTTTTTCCTTATTCACTTACAGATATCTTATATAATGGTGTTCCATACTCAACTGTCTCTCCATCTTTTACTAATATTTCTGTTACTTTCCCTGTATATTCTGATTCTATCTCATTCATTAATTTCATTGCTTCTATTATACAAAGAGTATCTCCTTTTTTTATTTCATCCCCTATTTCTACATATGGTTTTGATGTTGGAGAAGGCTTTATATAAAATGTTCCTACCATTGGAGATTTTATTATATTTACATTATCATTATTTTTTACACTTTCGTTATAATTATCATTTTCTATAGATATATAATTATCAGATGCTATTTTTTCATTAATTACTTTTTCTTTAACTACTATGTCTTTTTTCATACTTATTTTTGTTCCATCTGGAAAATCTATATCAATTGATGTTAATTTTGAATTCCCCATATCATCCATCAGTTGCTTTATTTTTTCATACTCCATTTTAATATCTTTCCTTTCTTGTTTTTACTCATATTTTCTCAATATTATACTTCCATTATGCCCTCCAAAGCCTAATGAATTTGACATAACAACATCTATCTTTTCTTTTCTTGGTTCATTTGGAACTATATCTAAATCACATTCTTCATCTTTTTTTATATAATTAATTGTTGGTGGTACTATTTGTTTTTGCATAGCCTTTACACATATTATAGCTTCTATAGCACCTGCTGCACCTAGTAGATGTCCTGTATTTCCTTTTGTAGAGCTTACCATTACCTTTTTACTTTTTTCTCCTAAAGCCGCTTTTATCGCCATAGTTTCTGTTGAGTCATTTAAATGTGTTGAAGTTCCATGCGCATTTATATAGTCTATATCTTCTGGTCTAATTTTTGCATCTTCCATAGCCCTTATCATAGCTTTTGCCCCTTGCTCTCCTTCAGGACATGGTGATGTTATATGGTATGCATCTGTTGTAGCTCCAAAACCAATAATCTCTGCATATATTTTTGCATTTCTTTTTTTAGCATGCTCTAAATCCTCTAATATTAACATTCCCGAACCTTCTCCCATTACAAAGCCATTTCTTTCCTTATCAAATGGAATACTTGCTCTATTTTTATCAATTGAACTTGATAAAGCTTTCATATTCTCAAAACCTGCTATCCCAGATTCACATATAGCTGCTTCTGTTCCACCAGCTATAATAACATCTTCATATCCTTGCTTTATAGTTTTATAAGCTTCTCCTATTGAATGTGTAGCAGAAGAACACGCTGTTAGTATAGACATTGACTCTCCTTTAAATCCAAACTCTATTGCTACATTGCCTGCTGGCATATTGGCTATTGAATTTGGAATGAACATTGGAGATACTCTATTATTTCCCTTTTCAGTAAGAATTTTACATTGTTCTTGTATAGTATTTAACCCACCTATTCCAGAACTAACAAAAATTCCAACCCTTTCATAATTTGTATTCTCATCTGTAATCCCACTATCTTTAACAGCCTCTCTTGCAGCTATAATAGCTAATTGGCAACACCTATCAAGTCTTTTAACTTGTTTCTGTTCAAAATATTCTAAAGGATTATATTCTTTAATCTCAGCTGCTAATTTTGTTTTAAAATTTGTAGTATCAAATAAAGTAATATCATCTATACCACACTTTTTGTTTTCAATTCCATTCCATGTTTCATTAACATTATTTCCTATAGGAGTTATTGCTCCTAAACCTGTTATAACAACTCTTCTTTCCATATTTTCGTCTAAAGAACCGTCCCAGTTTAGCCAAAATGTCCAAACGGAACCGTCCCTATTAAGACATCCCCCCATCTATACAAATTACTTGACCTGTGATATATGAACTATCTTCAGATGCTAAAAATTTTACTACATTTGCTACATCTTGTGCTTTTCCCATTCTTTTTAGTGGTATTCTTTTTGCTATTTCTTCTTTTATTTCTTCTTTTAATACTTCTGTCATTGATGTCTCTATAAATCCTGGTGCTACTGCGTTCACTAATATATTTCTTGATCCTACTTCTTGTGCTAAGCTTTTTGTGAACCCTATTATTCCTGCTTTTGATGAAGAATAGTTTGTTTGCCCTGCATTTCCTGATATTCCAACTATTGATGATATATTTATTATTCTTCCAGAACGTGCTTTCATCATATAGTTTATTACATTTTTTGTTACATTAAATGTTCCAACTAGATTGATATCTATTACTTGTTCGAAATCTTCCTTTTTCATTCTCATTAGCAACATGTCTTTTGTTATTCCTGCATTGTTTACTAATACATCTATTTTTCCATATTGTTCTATTATTTCTTTTACAAGTCTTTCGCAGTCTTCAAAGTTTGATACGTCTCCTTGTACTGCAACACATTTTACATTATAACTTTCTATTTCTTTTTTTGTATCTGTTAACTCTTGGTTTTCTTTTCTATAGTTAATTGCTATGTCATATCCTTCTTTTGCAAATGTTATTGCTATTTGCTTGCCTATTCCTCGAGTTGCTCCTGTTATAAGTGCTACTTTACTCATTTTTATTTATTCCTTTCTTTAATATCATATTTTTTCATTTTTTGATATGGCAGTTCCTACTCTTAAAACCATTATTATATAAAATATATATTGTAATTCGTTCATTTCACTCAAAAGAAGTTTTAATATAAGAAGCTGAGCCTCTTTCACTCAGGCTAAAAAGTTATATTATATTCCTTTTGAATTGAATAACGAATGTGCCCTGGAATTGCTGTAGAAGTTCTTAATCAAATTAATTAGGGAATCTCTCTTCATGAGGGCGCTGATTAATTTGATATAGAACTTCTAAGCAATGTAGGAAACCGAGTTATGAAATGAAAAAGGAATATAATATATATTTTATATAATAATGGTTTTAAGAGTAGGAACTGCCATATCAAAAACTATAAAATTTTATTTCAACGAACTCATAGTTTCTTCTAAATTATTTATATTATTAATATTGAATATTCTTATATCCTTTTGTGCTTTCATTCTTTTTAAAAAACCTGTTAAAGTTTTTCCTGGTCCTATTTCAATAAATGTATCTATATCATTATCTACCATATTTTGTAATGTTTTTGAAAATCTTACTGGACTTATTATGTGTTTTGCTAAAATATCTTTTACATTATCTGTATCTTTGTATATTTCCCCATCCAAATTTTTTATTACTTTTGTATTAAATTTATTTATTGTTACATTTTCAAGTTCTTTTCTTAATGCATTTGAACTATCTAATAATTTTTCTGTATGAAAAGGTCCTGCTGTTTTTAATATTATTACTTTTTTAGCTCCCATTTCTTTTGCTATGCCTTCTGCTTCTAAAACAGCTTCTTTTTCTCCTGATATAGCAATTTGGTCTACTGAGTTATAATTTGCAGGTACTACAAATCCTTTTTTTACTTTTCTACAAACTTCTTCTACTTGTTCTTCTGTTAATCCTATTATTGCTGCCATTTGCCAATCTCCACTTGGTAAAAGTTCTTGCATATATTCTCCTCTTTTTTGAACAAGCTTAACTCCTTCTTCAAATGAAAGTACACCACTATTTATTAATGCTGTATATTCTCCCAAACTTAAACCAGCTGTTATTTCTGCCCTTATCTCATTTTGCTTTAATATTTCTAAAATTGCTAAACTTTCTGTTAGTATTGCAAGTTGTGTATATTTTGTTTCATTTAATTTTTCTTCTGGTCCTTCAAATGATATTTTTGCTATATCAATTCCTGTTGTTTCTTGTACTTTATTATATATTTCTTTTACAACTTCATATTTTTCATATAAGTCTTTTCCCATTCCTATACTTTGTGAACCTTGGCCTGGGAATAGAAATCCTATTTTCATTTTTAATAACCTTCTTCCCTTAAAATATCCCTAATTTCATCTTCAAATATATTACAAAATTCTGCTATAAAATCCTCTACATTTACATCTACATTGAACTCTTTTTTAATTGATGTTGCATAATCTTTAATATCATCACTAAACTTTTCTTTTGTTGTATTTATTCCAATACCAACAACTAAATATTTAACATTTTCTCTTATTACTTTAGTTTCTGTTAAAATTCCACCTATCTTTTTAGTTTTATAGACGATATCATTTGGTTTTTTTATATCTAAATTAATCCCATATTTTGTTTTTAAAATTTCTGTTATTATTTTTGCAATTTTTAGTGTAATTCCTTCTAGCTTTCTTATATTGCAATTCATTTCTATAAAAAATGAAAATGCTATATTATTTGTTTCATCAGTATGCCAAACCCTACCATGAGTTCCTTTGCCATTTGTTTGAATATCAGTATATATCAGCGTTCCACTTGAGGCTGTTTCATTTTTTATGAATCTCCATATCTCACTTTGTGTTGAATCAATGACCTTATAGTGGATACAGTTTCTTCCTAAAAAACTAGTTTCTAAGTTTTTCAATTTCATCTAAATTTGCCTGCCTTTTTATTTTATTTGTTGTTGTCTTTATTAATGGCTCTTCTGTTAATATAATTCCTTTAATTGATTTATATCTTGGCATTGTTTGATTAATTTCTTTTATCTTTTTTGATAATACTTCTTGTATTTGACTATCTGTTTCAACTTTATATACATCTTTTATAACATCTCTATCAAATACTATTTTTACATTTATTTTTATATCATTCTTGTCTTCTGATTGTTGCTTTCCAAAAATAAATGATTCTTTTACACCTTCTATTTTATTTACTAGATTTTCCATTTCTTCTGGAAAGATATTTTTACCATTTTTTAAAACTATTACGCTTTTCTTTCTTCCACAAATATATATGTATCCTTCTTCATCTATTTTTGCTAAATCTCCTGTGTAAAACCAGCCATCTTTTATTGCATCTTTTGTTGCTTCTTCATTATTATAATATCCTAGCATAACACTAGGCCCCTTAACAAGTAGCTCTCCTATTCCTTCTTGCTCTTTATTTTCTAGTTTAGCTTCTACACTTGGAATTGCTTTTCCTATTGAGCCTATTTTATGGTATTTATTTGTTCCTATTGCTACAACTGGCGATGTTTCTGTTAATCCATATCCTTGTACTATATTTAATCCTAATAGTCTAAATTTATTTTCAACATTTGCATCTAATGACGCTGCTCCACTTATGAATAGTTTAATTTTTCCACCTAGCATATTGTGTATATCTTTAAACACTTCTTTTCTTTCTTCCATAGATGAATTTTTATATTTTTCTTCATTTTCTAATATTTCTTGTAGTTTTCCTTGCTTTTCTATCTGCTTTCTTATTATCATAAATATTCTTTCGTATATTCCTGGTACACACGCCATAACGCTTACATTGTACTCTTTTAAGTTTTCTACTATATGTTTTAATCCATCGCAAAATACAGTTTGAGCTCCTTTGTATAAAGAAAATAAGAATCCTACTGTGCACTCAAATACGTGATGTATTGGCAAAATTGAAAGTAATGTGTCTTCTGATGTAACATCTAAAATACTTCCTATATCCATTAAATTTGAACATATATTGTTATGTGAAAGAGCTACTACTTTTGATTGTGATGTTGTTCCAGATGTAAATAGCATAATGCTCATTTCTTCATTATTTATTTTGGCATCTATAAATTTTCTATTTCCATTTTCTATTAATTTTCTTCCCTGCTCTATTAATTCTTTTTGTGAATATATTCCATCTTCGTTTTTCTCTAAATCCATTGATATCAAATGTTTTAGTTTATTTTGTTGATTATATTTTATTCTTTTTAATATATCTTCATATTTTTTTGAATAGAATATTGCTTCTATTTCTGATCTTTCTATTAAATTTTCTAATTCATTTTCTGGTAGTGATTTATCTAATGGTACTACTATTCCTGTTCCACATACTATTGATAAATATGATACTTCCCATTCATATCTATTCTCTCCTATTACTGCTATTCTTTTTCCTTTTAACCCCATATCTATTAATGCTGTTCCTAAATTGTCTACCATTTCTCTAATTTCACTATGTGTATATATTTTATATTTTCCTTCTTCTATTTTTATTTTATATGCTGGCTTTTCTCCATATAGATTTCTAGTTTTGTTTAACATATCTTTTAAGTCTGTTATTTCTAAGTAATTGTACAATCTTTCGTTTTCCATAAATAGTCTCCTATCTTTGTTTTCGATTTTATTTATATATTTTTATAACACAAAATGACCTTTTAGTCTTTAGACTGAAAGGTCAGTATAACTTTATTTAAATTACATCAAATTGTTTTATATATTCTACAAATTCTTCTAAGCAGTAATTCTTTTCTCTCATAAAAGTTGCGTTTTCAACTCCTACATATCTATAATGCCATGGTTCATAATTAATTTTTGTAATGTCTTTTTTCTCTGTTGGATATCTTAATGTAAATCCATATTTATAAGAATTTTCTATCAGCCATTGTTGAACTGGTGTTTTTTCTTGTTCTTCATTTAATAATTGATATTCACGTGCAACTATATCGACAGCTAGTCCTAATTCATGCTCGCTTGTACCAGGTATTGCAACCCAAAAAGAAGCTTTTTCTTCTGCTATATTTTGAGCATAACCCATATTTTTATATTGTGTTACTTTGTTTTTGTATAATGTCTGTTGCGTTTCATGTGTTCTATAACTTGAAGCTAAAATTGGATGTAATCCTTCACTTCTAGCATCTTTAAGCATCTGTCTTAGTGCATCTGCTACCCTTATGTCTATTTTATGTGTATATTCTACTGTTTCTACTTCAACTTTATAATCTTCTGGTAGTTTATTGTCTTTGTTCACTAAAATTAGCTCCCAGTCTGTTATTTTACTATCTATTTCTGGTTTACTTACTTCTATTATTTCCTCATTTTCTGTTGTATTTGTAGAAGATATCTCTACTGTTTTTTTATCTTTTTTACTATTTGCTATGGATAGTGTAATAGTAGTTACTAATATTGTTAATAATGATATACTTATAATTCTTCTCTTTATTTTCTTTTTTCTCCTTCTGGCTCTCATCATTTCTTTTTTCTTAGTTATCTTGTCCATGATTTCTCCTTTGAATTATTTTAATTTATATTTTTATTATATATCATAATTTTGCACATATCAATGGAAATTTTAAATTTAATTAAAACTATGTTACTACTATTTACATTTCAGGTGGTAGGAGTTAGGCAATGATATTAAGCTCTTTTCCTATGTTCTATATATGTCTCAACCTATTAGTATATAAAAATATATGATAATGATTGATTGGAATGAAAAATAGAAGTTGTTATATAAGAAGCTGAGGAATGTTCACGCAAAAAGTGATATTATATTTATTTCGCATTTCACAACTCGGTTTCCTACATTGCTTAGAAGTTCTAAATCAAATTAATCAGCGCCCTCGTGAGGCGAGATTCCCTAATTAATTTGATTAAGAACTTCTATAGCAACTCTAGGGCACATTCGTTGTTCAATTTAAAATAAATATAATATCACTTTTGGGCTGAGTGAAAGAGGCTCTAGCTTCTTATATTACAACTTCTTTTTGAGTGAAATGAACGAATTATCATATATTTTTATATACTAATAGGTTGAGACATATATAGAACATAGGAAAAGAGCTTAATATCATTGCCTAACTCCTACCATTTGAAATGTGTAGATTATTCTTTCATTTCTTCAAATTGGCTATTATACAATTCTGCATAAAAACCATTTTTCTCAATTAGTTCTTCATGATTTCCTTGCTCTATAATATTTCCATCTTTCATAACTAATATCAAATCTGCATTTTTAATTGTAGATAATCTATGAGCAATAATAAAAGATGTTTTTCCTTCTGTTAATTTATCCATTGCCTTTTGTACTAATTCTTCTGTTCTAGTATCAACATTTGATGTTGCTTCATCTAGTATTAAAAATGGTGTTTTTTGTATCATTGCTCTTGCAATAGTTAGCAACTGTCTCTGGCCTGCTGATACACTTTCATTATCAGAAATTACCGAATTATATGCTTTTGGTAAAGTTCTTATAAAATGGTCTACTCCTACGTATTTACAGATTTCTTCTATTTGTTCATCTGTTACATTTTCGTGATTATATGCAATGTTTTCTTTTATTGTTCCATTAAATAGCCATGTGTCTTGTAAAACCATTGTAAATAATTCATGTATATTTTCTCTTTTCAACTCTTTAGTTGAGATTCCATCAATTTTTATATCTCCAGAATTAATATTGTAGAATTTCATAAGTAAATTTACCATTGTTGTTTTCCCTGCACCAGTTGGTCCAACAATAGCTATTTTCTGACCTGGTTTTGCTATTGCACTAAAATTCTTGATTGTTGGTTTGTCATTGTTATCATATTGGAATACAACATTCTCAAATTCAATTTTTCCTTTTACCTCTTCTTTCTTTAATATTTTTTGAATATTACTTTGGTCTTCCATTTCTTCTTCATCTAAAAATTCAAATACTCTTTCACTTGCTGCAGCTGTTGATTGAAGTGATGTCATTGCTTGTGCAATTTGGCTTAATGGATTTGTAAATAGTCTAACATATGTTATAAAAGCTACTATAACACCAAATGATATTACATTATTCATAGTAAGTAGTGCACCAACTATACATACAGATACATATCCTAAATTTCCTATAAACCCCATTATTGGGTGCATTAGACCAGATAAAAATTGACTTTTTCTATTTGCTTCATATACTTTTTTATTTAGTTCATCAAATTTTATATTTGCTTCCTTTTTTCCATTATATACTTTTACTACATTTAGACCTGAATATATTTCTTCTATATGACCATTTAGTTTTCCAAGTTCTGTTTGTCTTGAAATAAAGTATTTTTGTGATTTTCCTAAAATTAAGAACATTAGGGCAAATCCAAGTAAGCTTGAAAGTATTGCTGTTAATGCCATTATCCAATTTGTATAAAACATCATTATTATAGTACCTAAAAATAAAGTTACACTACTTACTAATGTTGCTAATGACTGATTCATACTTTGTGCTATTGTATCTATATCATTTGTTATTCTTGATAAAATATCTCCTGTTGAATTTTTGTCGAAATATTTTAATGGCAATTTATTTATTTTTATTGATATTCTTTTTCTTAAGTTTTTTGCAAATTTGTTTGCTACATCAGTCATTGCGACAGATTGTATAAAACTAAATATTGCACTTGTTATATATAGCATTGCTAAAAATATTGCTATTTTCTTAATAGCTACTATGTCCATTATTCCAATTAAACCTTCTGATATTTTGTCTGTTAATTCTGATAATTTATTAGGTGCTGCTATTGATAAAACTGAACTTAGAATTGCTAAGACAATTGAAACTGCTATCAAAATTTTAAATATCTTTAACTCTTTAAATAGTCTTTTTATAGCGCTTTTAAAGTTCTTAGCTTTTTCTACTGGTCCATGGCCTCTTCCCATCCCAGGTCCCATTTTTGGAGGTCTTGTTACTTCTTGTTTATTATCCATTTTCTAATTCCTCCTTTGACAATTGTGATAAAGCTATTTGTTTATATATTTCACATGTTTTTAATAATTCTTTATGTGTCCCTTCTCCTACTACCTTTCCTTCATCTAGAACTAAAATTTTATTTGCATTCATTATTGTTCCTATTCTTTGTGCTACTATTAGTGTTGTGGTATCTTTTGTGTATTGTTTTAATTCTTTTCTTAATATACTATCTGTTTTATAATCCAAAGCTGAAAAGCTATCATCAAATATGTAAATTTCTGGATTTCTTGCTATTGCTCTTGCTATAGATAATCTTTGTTTTTGTCCTCCAGATACATTAGTTCCTCCTTGTGCCATTTGGGTTTCATATTTGTCTTCCATTTTTTCTACAAATTCTTTTGCTTGAGCAATTTCAATTGCTTCTTTAATTTTACTTTCTGATATTTTTCCTTTTCCATTATCACCATATGCTATGTTGTTATTTATTGTATCATTAAATATTACTGCTTTTTGTGGTACATATCCTATTTTATTGTGTAAAAATTCTTGAGTATAATCTTTTACGTTTACTCCATCTATTAAAATCTCGCCTTCTGTTACATCGTAAAATCTTGGTATTAAATTTATTAATGTAGATTTTCCTGAACCTGTTGAACCTATAAATGCAACTGTTTCTCCTCTATTTGCTCTAAATGATATATCTTTTAATACATATTCTTCTCCATCTGGATATTTAAAAGAAACGTTTTTAAATTCAACTGTTCCTATTTCTTCTGTTTTATCTGAATTTATTTTTCCATCTTTTATAGTAATTTCTGTATCTAGTACTTCGTTTATACGACTTGCTGAAACTTGTGCACGTGGTAGCATCATAAATATCATTGCTAACATTAGAAATGACATTATTACTTGCATTGAATATGAACTGAATACAACCATATCTCCAAATAGTTCTACTTTTTCTAATCCGACTGCATCTTTAATTAAATATGCTCCTACAAAATAAATTCCTAATGTTAAAAAGTTCATTACCAAATACATAGATGGTGACAATATTGCAAATGTTTTTTGATTAAATAATTGTTGTTTTGTTAATTTTGTATTTACTTCTGCAAATTTTTCTTCTTGATATGCTTCTGCATTAAAAGCTCTTACAACTCTTATTCCTGTTAAGTTTTCACGTGTTACTCCATTTACTTTATCAATTAATTTTTGTACTATTTTAAATCTTGGCATTACAATTATCATTAAAGTTGTTATAACTCCTACCAATATTAATACTCCGACTCCAGTTATTGCACTCCACTGCCAACTCTTATTTAGTATTTTGCTTACTGCCCAAATAGCTGTAATAGGTGCTTTTATCATAAGTTGTAACCCCATAGCTACTAACATTTGTACTTGTGTAATATCATTTGTTGTTCTTGTTATTAAACTGCTTGTTGAAAATTCTTTAATTTCATTTGTTGCTAATTCTTGTACTTTATTAAACAACTTTTTTCTAACATTCATAGAAAAAGTTGCTGATATTTTAGAAACTATATATCCTACTATAACTGCTGATAATAAACTTCCTAATGCGCATAATAGCATATACCCTCCATTTATTAAAATTTCAGACATCTTGCTTCCTTCTGTTTGTACTAAAATTGTTATTTCAGACATATAGTCTGGCATTTTTAATTCTAGCCATACTTGCCCTATAATTAATATTAAAGAAATAAATGCTAGTGTCCATTGCTTTTTATCTAATTCTTTTAATAGTTTTATCATTGCTCCTTTTCCTCCTTTTGTTTTAGTTATAAGAGGCATTATATAATTTTTTTCTATTTGAGTCAATGTTAAAATTTTTAATTTACAAAATTTTCACATTTAGTATTATTATATCTCTTTTTATCTACTAACTATTTTAAATAGTCTTGCGAATTATAACTATTTAATTTTTTAATATTTTCTATTTTTTAGGGAATAATGAAAATACAAAATATTATTAAGATTGGAGTTAAATATGGAAAATAAAAATTTAAATATTTTAGATGAAGTTAATAAAGGTGCTACTATGGGAATGGATGCTATATCAATTATTTCTGAAAAGGTAACTGATAGTACTTTTAAAGAGGTTTTAGATTGTGAATATTCAAAATATAGAAATATATCTGAAAAAGTAAATGATATATATTCAAATTATAGTGATAAAGAACCACATGAAACAAATGCTATGAATAAAGCTATGACTTGGTATGGTATTCAAATGAAAACCATAAATGATGATACAACTTCCAAATTATCTGAATTATTAATGAAAGGTACTAATATGGGAATTATAGAAGGTCGCCGTGTATTAAATCAACATCATGATGCTGCTAAAGATGTTAAAGATATCTTAAATGATTTTGTTGTTATGCAAGAAGATAGTATTGAAACTCTAAAAAAATACTTATAAAAAAGTTTAGCCAAAACATATATGTGATATAACATTATGTTTTGGCTTTTAAATATTAATTTTTTAAAAAATTAGAAATGTTAAAAATACTCCCCATCTGATTTGGCTTGGTGTCAAATCTTTAAATATTTCCAAAATTTCTCCTTCTTCTTTCTCATCTACAAATTTAATTTCATAATATTTAACATCTTGAACCTTAAAATACACTTCTAAGTTTCTAGTTTCATCTTTTCTTATATTTGAAACATCTATATATTTGCTTCCTAATAAGTTACCTCTTTCTGAGTATAAATCAATTCTTATATACTTGTTTGTTATTTTATTAGCTAAGTTATTATGAATTTCTCCTTTTATTCTTCCGTTTACTTTTGTTGCTTCTGCTTGATATATTGTTATTTGTTCTAAATTGTCTTTTCTTCCAATATTTTTATATGTAGATTCAATATTTACATTTATCATTATTTCTGAAAATATGTAAAATGCTATTATCAATATTGCATATTTAAAAAAAGTTTTCATTGTATCCATATCTATTTTTCTCCATTTCTTATAATTTCTTTAATTATATCAGAATTTTCGCTAAATTTCAACTATATCGTATTTTAAGTTCAGTATTTTCTCACAATGCGTTTCTGGGAATTGTTCATAATAGTACCTAAAATTAATAAAGATTGCTTGATTGGAATGAAA
>CANPFO010000007.1 GCA_947573555.1 uncultured Clostridium sp.
TTGAAATACCAGCTACTGGTCTTTTTATTGGTACTCCTGCTGCCATTAATGATAATGTACTTCCACATATACTTGCTTGTGATGTTGAACCGTTTGATGATAATACTTCTGATACAACTCTTATTGCATATGGGAAATCTTCTTTTGATGGTAATACTGGTATTAATGCTTTTTCTGCTAAAGCTCCATGTCCTACTTCTCTTCTTCCAGGTCCTCTTGATGGTCTTGCTTCACCTACACTATAGCTTGGGAAATTATATTGATGCATATATCTTTTTGCTGTTTCTGTATCTATACCATCTAATTCTTGTTCTTCACTCATCATTCCTAATGTTGTAACTGAAAGTACTTGTGTTTGTCCTCTTGTAAATAATGCACTTCCGTGTACTCTAGGTAATAAGTCTATTTCACATGATAATGGTCTTATTTCATCTATTTTTCTTCCATCTACTCTTTTATGTTCGAAGAATATCATATTTCTTACACATTTTTTCTCTAATTTATATAATGCTTCACCTATATCAGCTTTATGTTCTGCTAAAGCTTCTTCTCCAAACTTTTCAGCATATGCCATTTCAATTTTTTCAGAAACTTCTGACACATTATTATCTCTTGTTTCTTTATCTGCTTCTTGCAATGCTTGTTTAATATCTTCTTCAAAATTTGTTTCTATAAATTCATATACATCATGGTCAACCTCAAATGATTTGTATTCAAATTTTGGCTTTCCAATTTCTTGTTTTATCTTCTCTATAAACTTACAAACCTTTTTAATTTCATTATGTCCTTCTTTTATTGCTTGTAACATAATATCATCTGGTACTTCGTTTGCTCCTGCTTCAATCATTGCAATTTTTTGTTCTGTACCAGCAACTGTTAGTGTTAAATCAGATACTTTTCTTTGAGCCTCTGTTGGGTTTATAATAATTTTTCCATCTACTATTCCTACATTTACTGCTGCTGTTGGCCCTCCAAATGGAATATCTGATATTGAAAGCGCTGCTGATGCCCCTATCATTGCTGCTACCTCTGGTGAATTATCTTGTTCTACTGAAAGTACAGTTGCAACAACAACTACATCATTTCTAAAGTCTTTTGGAAATAATGGTCTTAAAGGTCTGTCAATTGCTCTTGATGTAAGTATTGCTTTGTCACTTGGTTTTCCTTCTCTTTTTTGGAATGATCCTGGTATTTTTCCTACTGAATATAATTTTTCTTCATAATCTACTGATAATGGAAAAAAGTCAATTCCATCTTTTGGTTCTTTAGATGCTGTTACATTTACCATAACAACAGTATCTCCATATCTTACAACTACACTTCCATTTGCTAGTCCTGCCATTTTTCCAGTTTCAATTGAAAGTGTTCTTCCTGCTAATTCTGTTTCATACGTTTTAAACATTTTATTTTCTCCTTTTTCATCTTTTTTGCACCATTTTTTAATACATTCAAACATAGTTTCTCCTTTCGATTCACTCATTGTTTTATTTTTATTTAAAAATTTAAGCTAAATTTAGATTGTAACCTCTATAATATACTAGTTTTATTCTAGTACATTATGCAAGCTACTTACCTAAATTTATACCTTACTTTTTAAATAGCTAATAATAATCAAGTTATGACTATCTTAAGAGCCTATGCTAAATCTTTTGTTCACATAGGCTCTTGTATAAAATTATTTTCTTAATCCTAATTTTTCAACGATATCTCTGTATCTTTGAACATCTTTTTTTGTTAAGTAGTTTAATAAGTTTCTTCTCTTACCAACCATTTTTAATAATCCTCTTCTTGAATGATTATCTTTAACATGTACTTTTAAGTGTTCTGTTAATTCATTAATTCTTTCTGTTAAAAGAGCTATTTGAACTTCTGAAGAACCTGTATCTCCTTCTTCTCTTTTATAAGTATTAATGATTTCTTGTTTTCTTTCCTTTGTCATATTTACACCTCCATTTTTATATATCCTTTAACTGAGCTTTTAGTTTTGGTGCTTTTCTTAAGAGCTAAGTAAAAGGATTTAATTTTTACGTTATTAGTATACTACATTTTTATTGATTTATCAAGCTTTTTGTAAAAAATTTTTGTGACAACGGGGTCAGGTTAATTTTGTCTCATTTTTCTTGAGTGTTTTTGTCGAATTAAGTCTTTATTTTGCATTAAATAATTTTTCAAATATTATTTTTGTTAATATATAAATGTTTTGTAGGAAAAGACCGATAGGTAGACCCTAGATATGTTTTTTCTGAAAAACATTTATATATTAACAAATTAAAATTAATATAAACTATATGTGCAAAATAAAGACTTAATTCGACAAAAACACTCAAGAAAAATGAGACAAAATTAACCTGACCCTGTTGTCACACTATTCTTCTTGGAACTCTTTTACTGATAGAACATAATACTTCGTATGGAATTGTTTCTAGATATTTAGCAACTTGCTCTATATGTTTAATATCTTTTAACACTTCTACTTCATCATGTAATTTTATATTATTATCTATTTTCACAAAAAGCATATCCATACAAATATTTCCTACTATTTTGTATTCTTTTCCTTTTATAAAAACTGTCCTTCCTGTATTTTTTCTAATAATTCCATCTGCATACCCGTATTGGAATAACTGCTATTCTCTCCTTCTCTTTTGCCATATATATTGCATTATATCCAATAGTTTCCCCTGGTTCTAAATCATTTATTTGTATGATTTCACTTTTTAATTTAAAAGTTGATTCTAATTTTAATTCATTTTTATTTGTAAACCCATACATTATAATTCCTAATCTACATCCATTTATATTTTTAGGTTTATTATAATTTACTATTGCTTCACTTGCTGATATATGAATTATCTTTATTTCTTCTATTGGAATTACTTTAGTAATTTCTTTAAAATCTTTAACTTGCTTTTCATACCTTTCTCTATTACTTGCTTCATAAATATGAGTATAAATTCCTTCTATATCAGCTTTTTTACTTTTTAAAATTTCATATACTTGTTTTAATTCATCTTTTTTCTTTATTCCTAAACGGTTCATTCCTGTATTTATTTTTAAATGGACTTTTAAATCTTCTAAATTTATTTTTTCTAATTCTTTAATATATTCTAGAGATGGAATTGTTACAGTTATATTTTCTCTTATACAAATATCCATATAATTTGAGTTTATTACTCCTAAACACAAAATTGGTACTTCTTTTATTTCTTTTCTAATTTCCATTGCCTCATCTAATGTTGCAACACATAAATAATTACATCCTCTTTTAATTATTGTTTTTGCTATCTGTATATCTCCGTGCCCATATCCATCGGCTTTTACAACTCCAAAATAATATTTATATTCTGAATAATTGTCTATGATTTGTTTTACATTATTCTCAATGTTTCTTAAATTAATTTCTAAATATGTATTTCTATACATTTGTTATATCTCCTTTCGTGACAATGGGGTCAGGTTGATTTTGTCTCACTTTTCTTAGGGGTTTTTGTCGAATTAAGTCTTTACTTTGCACATATAGTTTGTACTAATTTAAAATTTGTTAATATATAAATGTTTTTTAGAAAAAACATATCTAGGGTCTACCTATCGGTCTTTTCCTACAAAACATTTATATATTAACAGAAATAATATTTAAAAAATTATTTAGTGCAAAGTAAAGCCTTAATTCGACAAAAACACCTAAGAAAAGTGAGACAAAATCAACCTGACCCCATTGTCACATATACCTTATAGTCTCTTATAATTTTCCTTACATAGTTATTAGTTTCTTTATATGGAACGTTTTCAATATCTGAACCATCTGCCTTTATGATGCCTCTTTTTATCCAATTGTCGATTGTTCCTATTCCTGCATTATATGCTGCTATTGCAACTTCAATATTGCCATATTTTTCAATTAGTATTGATATATATTTTGTCCCCAAGTTTATATTTGTGTCTGCTTCTAACAGTTTATCTTCTATATTTGATTCTTCAATTTGCATATTTATCTTTTTGGCAATGTCTTTTGCTGTTTCTTTCATTATTTGCATTACTCCAATTGCTCCTTTGTTTGATTTTGCACTTTTATTGAAGTTGCTTTCTGCTTTTATTACAGCATATATTAGGTTCTCATCAACTTTATATTCTTTTGAATATTTAGAAACATATTCTGAATATTCTTTTTTATATAATATCTTTTGTATTTTTGTTGGAATGTCTATAAATATTATTATACTGCTTAGTATAAATACTACTAATAAAACTATTAATGTTTTCTTTTCTATAATAACTATTTTAATTTCTCCCTTCACTATGGTTAATTCCATTACTATTACTTTAAGATTAATGATAATATACATTTAAATATATTATCATTAATTTTAATTTAACTGCATTGTGGTTTTCCCCATTAATAAATTATCTTTAAATTTTATTTACATTCATACCAATTTTCTGCTTCTGATACTTCAGCTATTAGTGGTACTTTTAGTTTTATTGCATCTTCCATTTTTTCTTTTATTATTTGTTTTACTTCTTCTTTTTCTTCTATTGGAGATTCTATCATCATTTCGTCATGTACTTGTAATACTATTTTTGATTGTAATTTTCTTTGTTCTAATTCTTTGTGTACATTTATCATTGCTATTTTCATTATATCTGCTGCTGTTCCTTGTATTGGTGTATTCATTGCTGCTCTACTTCCAAATTGTCTTACCATATAGTTGTTTGATTTTAATTCTGGTATATATCTTCTTCTGTTAAATAATGTCTCTACATAACCTATTTCTTTAGCTTTTTCTGTTGTATTATCCATAAACTTTTTTATGCCTTCATATTCTGTTAAATATTCTTCTATATATTTTTTTCCTAATTTTCTTGATATTCCTAATTGTTCTGCTAATCCGAAGTCACTTATACCATATACTATTCCAAAGTTTACTGCTTTAGCATTACTTCTTTGTTCTTTTGTTACTTCTTCTATAGGTGTTTTAAATACTTTTGATGCTGCTTGTTTATGGATATCTTGATTTTCTTTAAATGCTTGTACCATATGTTTATCTTCTGACATATCTGCTAATACTCTTAGTTCGATTTGTGAATAGTCTGCATCTATATAAACTTTTCCTTGTTCAGGTTTGAATATTTTTCTTACTTGCTTTCCTAATTCAAATCTTGTTGGAATGTTTTGTAGGTTGGGTTCTGTTGAGCTTATTCTTCCTGTTGCTGTTATTGTTTGATGAAAGAATGAATGTATTCTTTTTGTTTTTGGATTTATATATTGTTTTAATCCTTCTACATATGTTGAATTTAGTTTCATTAATTGTCTATAATCTAATATTTCGCTAATTATAGGGTGTTCTAGTTTTAGTTTTTCCAATACGTCTACATCTGTTGAATATCCATTTTTTGTCTTTTTTATTACAGGTAGCTTTATTTTTTCAAATAGTATTTCTCCTAACTGCTTTGTAGAGTTTATATTAAATTCTTCTCCTGCCATTTCATATATTATTTTTGTTTTTATTTCTAATTGTTCTTTTAGTGTTTTTCCAAAATTTTCTAGTTCTTCTTCATCTGCATGCATTCCATTCCATTGCATATCTGCTAATACTTCTACTGTTGGCATATCTATATTATTAAATAAATCTAAGCTGTTTGTTTCTTTTAATTTTTCTATTGTTTTCTCTTTTGCTTTATATAAAAAATATGAATATAGTGTGTATTTCTTTTCTTCTGATTTATTTTTTTCTGTTGATTCTTCTGAAGTCATTTGTTCAAATAAATTTATTTGTTCGTTTTGTTTTTTGTCGTCTTCTAGCATATTAGTAATGTCTATTTCTAAATATTTTTCTACTATATCTTCTATTTTTAATTTATTATTTGTTGCATCTAAAATATACTCTGCTATTGATAAGTCAAATTTTATTCCTTTTAAATTTATTCCTTCTTGTTTTAATAATATATATATTTTACTTAAATCTATTCCAATTTTTGAAATTTCTTCGTTTTCAAAGATCCTTTTTAAGTCTTTTATATCATTCTTTTTCAAATTAATATAATATGCTTCATTTTCTTGCTTATTGTAAATTCCTATTCCTATAATCTTTTCCTTTATTATTTTTTCTTCTGAATTGTCTACTTCTATATTCATATAGAAGTTCATTTCTTTTTGTTTTTTTATACTCTCTACTATTTCATTTACCGTCTTTCCAGTGGTTGTATATAAATTTTCTTTCTCATATAAGTTTTTATTTTCAGTTTCTTCTGATAAATTAAATTTTTCTATATATCTTTTAAAGTTTAATTCTTTGAATATCTCATATACTTTGGCTCTATCCCACTCTTCCACTTTTAGTTCTTCTAATGTATCTTCAAGTGGAACTTTTACATTTATTTCTCCTAATTGTCTTGAAAGATATGCTAATTCTTTGTTTTGTTCTAAATTTTCTTTTTGTTTCCCTTTCAATTCAGAACTACCCTCTTTTAATTTATTATATAGATTATCTATTGTTTTAAATTTTTGAATTAATGATAATGCTGTTTTTTCTCCTATTCCAGGTACTCCTGGTATATTGTCAGATGTATCTCCTTGCAATCCCTTTACATCTATTAATTGCTTTGGTTCTATTCCATATACTTCTTTTACTTTTTCTCTATCAAAGATCTCTGTTTCTGTTTTTCCTGCTTTAGTTCTTGGAATATATATTTTTATGTTGTCTGTTGCTAATTGGAATGTATCTCTATCTCCTGAAAGAATTATTACTTCTAGTCCTTTCTTTTCTCCATATCTTGACAATGTTCCTATTACATCATCACCTTCGTATCCTTCTTTTTCAACAATATCAATATTCATTGCTCTTAAGATGTCTTTTATTATTGGCATTTGATCTGCAAGTTCATTTGGCATTCCTTTTCTATTTGCTTTATATCCCTCATACATTTCGTGTCTTGCTGTTGGTTTGCTTAAGTCAAATGAAACAGCTAAGTATTCTGGGTTTTCTTCGTCCATTAGCTTAAATAAAATAGCTAAAAATCCATATACTGCATTTGTAAATTTTCCGTCTTTTGTGGTAAGTGCTTTACTTCCCATTATTCCATAGAATGCTCTATTCATTATACTATTTCCATCAATTAATATTAACTTTTTCAATTCTTTTCTCCCTCTTCTTTTATAAGTAATGATATTATTAGTGGTGTTGATATGATGTTTATATACACATATCTTAAAATTCCACCTGGTCCTAAAAAGCATGTTAAAAAATATAAAAATAAAAATATTATTGGTATTTTTTTATCAGCTTGATTTTTATATTTTAAATATAATATACTTCCTATTAATATATAAAAATATAAAGATGGTTGAAACATCATATTTATTATAGGAATTTTCATATAATAATTTTGTTCTAATAATTTTTTGTACATTTCTCTTAGTTCAGGCCATAAGTTATAATCACATATTGTATTTTTCCCATCTGTTATATAAAAGAAACCTAATTCTAAGCAACTTCTTCTTTGTATTTTTATATTACTTAGTGCATAATCTTGTAAGTACCAATAATCTTCAATTGTTTTTAAAAACGAGTCTATATAAATTATTGGATATTTAATTCCTAATTGTATAAAAAGATTACAGAAATCTTTTCTATTTTCTTCTACTCTTTGTGTTTTTATAATTGCTTTTGTTGCATCTGATAGATTTTCTTGATATACATTAGCTAAATTATTTATGTTACCAAAATAATACTCTATTCTATTTTTTTCATCTTCATTTAATTCTTTTTCTTTATATCTTGATACTCTTGCAATTGCTTGTGTTATAACACTTAATTTTTCTCTATTGTTGTCTTTCTCTCCATTTACAATTTTTATTAATAAGTTAAAAGATATTTGATATGTAATTATAATTAAAGTTATTAATATTACTAGTTTCTTAGATTTATTTTTTTGCAATATTACTATTATAAATGGAATTAGTAATATTAGTGAATACACTGCATTATTTCTAAATAATAACATTAATGTACCTAATATTGCAACTAATATGTATTCTAGTATTCTATTTTCTTTTTTTGTTAGTTGATACATTCTTATTACAAATAGTAGTGCTAATCCAGAAAACATTACATCTTTTGTTGTTATTAATGGAAATAATTGGTTTATTGGATATAAAGCATAAAATATTAATGATATTATTGTTATTACTTTGTTTTTTGTCTCTTTATAGA
This sequence comes from uncultured Clostridium sp., assembly GCA_947573555.1. GTDB lineage: Bacteria > Bacillota > Clostridia > TANB77 > CAG-508 > CAG-269. The sequence continues at coordinate 8,211 of CANPFO010000007.1, forward strand.
TGAATTCTGTTGTATATGCAAATATCCCAGACATTACTATTATTTGGAATATTGAATAATACATCATTCCTAAACTTACCGAATTAAAGATGTTTAAGCCTATTTTATAAAACATTTTTAATAATAATGTTGATATTATTGGTTGTCTTGTTGATGGTGCCATTTCCTTTATTGCAAATGCATATATTTGTATTGGTCCATCATAACTTAATATAACTGGGCAAAATGCAATAAATGCTGGTAACCAAAATATAATAATTATTAAAAAATATATTATCCATTTGTTTTTTAGCTTTTTTGTATTTTGCTTTTTTGCTATACTATACCTTTGTATTAAGTTATATATTAAATAATATACTATTGTCATTGTAACGCTTAATATAAATATTTGTATTATATCTGTTATATTTCCTGCTATACTTCCTTTTATTTTTAGTGTGTTCCCTAAAATAAATTGTGTGCTTATTATAAAACAAAATACATATATGTATTTAAATTTTCGTTCTTTTATTATTTTTAACATTTTATATTAGTCCTTTTATTATTAAATTGGAATACTATAAACTAATTTTTGATTTAGTATAAATATATTGTTACATATAAAATATCATCTATACATTGATATTCTAAATCTGGATTCTTATTTTCAAAGTATTTTTTTGATTGTTCTTTATTTGCTTTTATAGTTTGTAAATTCCTTGTTGTGTAAAAATTTATAACTCCGTCTGCTGCCCAGCTTGTTTTTAATGCATTATGAGTAAATGATGTTTTATTTTTTACTCCTTTAAAATATCCTTTTGATGATTTATTTAATACTGCAACTTTTACAATTTTTGTTACTTCAATCCCAGTTTCTTTTTCATATTTTTCAATATAACTGTCAACTTTCTCTATTTCTTGCTTTTCTAATCTATTTACTTCTTTGTGTTGTAGCATTATACTTTCATAATTTAATATGTTAATAGTTATGTATGATACTAGAGTTAATATTGCAAATAAACTTAATTTTTTCTTGTTTTCAAATAATTCTGTTTCTACATATAAGAATAAAAATATTATTCCAATTAAAGCCCCAAGTGCATTTCTTAGTCTTCCTGTATAGAAACTTGTTAGTGTTAATATATATGTTACACTACTTGCTGATATTGTTATTAAAACAATCGCTATGTATTTAAATAATATATTACTATCATTTCTTTTGTTAAATATTTTTATTTGGTATATTACTACTATTAATGTTAAGATATCTAGAAATATTATAAATGCATTTTTAGGAAATAAGTTACACGTCTCTTTTAAAATAATTGGCATTCTTATAAATATTTTTTTTATATTTTCACCAATTTTGGATATATCACCTAATCTTTTTTGCTCTACTTGGAATATATTTTCTATTATTTGTACTGAACCTATATTTAAAATAACCGCTATAAATGCTATAACTCCTGATTTTATCAAGTCCATTAATATTTGCTTGATATCTTTTTTGTTTTTCAAAATTGTAAATAATGTTACAAATGCAAAAAATAGTCCTATTGTTCCTTGGTAACATATTATTCCTAGTATTGTTAAAATTAGGCTTTTTAGAATTGAGTATTTGCTTTTTTCTATTAATATATTTGCTGATATTATAAATAGTAACACACTTATTGCCATAACTATACTTTCTACAAAGTACATATTTTCTAGATACATAAAATTAAATATTGTTATATAACTTATTGCAATTAAAATTATCTCTTGTATTTTGTTTTTCGGCTGTTTGTATTTTGTTATAACATTGTTTAAATATATTATTGTAATATTCGATATTATTAATGCTAACAATAATGTTATAAATACATAAATCTCTATAGATATATTTACTTTTGCAGCAATTAGCCCTATTATTGCCATAATTAGCCTTCCATCTTTTAGTGACCAGTTTATTGCATAGTTTTCATACCCTACATTTGCTATGTTGTATGTGTCTGTTGCATAGTGCCCTATTAAAAATGGCATAAATATTATTATTGTTATTATTAGTGTTGTTAAAAATTTTTTCATCTCATAGGGACGGTTCCTTTTGGACATTTTGTCCAAAAAGAACCGTTGTTCCTCCTTTGCTTCTTTTTGTTATTTTTATATCATATTTGATGCTAATTGTCTATAAAATTTTCCTTTATAAAACTAAAAAATCTAAGTATCTGTTGTCGGTCAGCCTTAGATAATAAAAAATGCTTATATATTAATATTTTTTGATAAAAACATAGCTAGAATCTACCCTTAGGTCTTTATCTTCAAAACATTAATATATAAGCATTTTAACATTTTTTATTATCTAAAGCAATTATCTTTTGTTTATGCTACTTGAATTTTTCTATTTTATAATTAGTAATTATATATAAAAATATAGTAAATTTAACCTATAAGTACTACTCGAAAGCCTACATATTCATCTAGTATACCAGTTTCACAAATGTAGGAAAATAGGCTATAACGTTTAAAGAATGGAGTAGTTGTATATGGAAAGTACGAATTTCCTTTCCAATTCCCGTGTTTCTAATATCGCATCTCCATATGCATACTTCTCTGTTCTTTCACTATAGTATATGTTCCTATTGCTTATATCATTATCGTATGATGTATTACATGGATACACTGTGGCATGTTTTGTATCCATTTCCATCTGGTGTTGTTTTTGCTACATATGAACTTCCATAAGCTAGAAAACCTCTATTTCCATTTGTTATATATCCTGTTATATGTTCCTCTACACAACCTATTAAATCAAATACCCCACTATTATTATTGGTACTACTTGCATCTACTCCATTTGGTGTGTTACTTCCACTATATCCTGTTATTGCCCTTATACTTTTTGAACCTTTAATATCTTTTGAATTTTTTGTTACTTCTGTTCCATTTCTTCCATATTTGCTTTGTGTTAAATATGCAACTGCTCCCCATTCACTATTTTTCATCATATGGCTATCTGTTTGGCTTGGGTTTAATCCATAAAAGTTTGTTTCCTTTGATATTTCCTGTGATATTGTATAACTATCTCCTGTACTTATTACATTATATGCATATGTTAATGGCTTAAATACTGGATATGATAACTTTTGCTCTGCATATTTACTTGAGGACAAATCTTGTGATAGTGCATTTGTTGTATAATTACTGTTATATTGTGTATATTTTTTATCTGAATATACTACTGTATCACTTCCATTTACTACTGTTGTCGCTGATGTTTCACTTGTTGTACTTGCTTGGAATCCTGCTGCATATTTTGCTACCCAAAATCCCGCTATTTCTTTATCCCATTCTCCATTCATAAAGTTATTACTTGTTCCATCTCTAAAACTTGGATGTATATATTTATAATCTGCATCTACTGTTGTTTGTGTTGTTGGTATAAATTTTACATTTATTGTTTGTGTTCCTTCTGGTATTATATATTCATATCTTGGTATCCACACCCAATAACTTCCATCTTTTGTTTTTGCATTTGCCCATTTTTGATTTTCATAATCATACCATTTGTCTTTATTTTCTTCTGTTACTAATATTTCTTTTCCTTCTGTGTCCCAATATACTCCTGTCATTCCTTTCATTATTTGGGGGCTGTTTACCTTTCCATCCCAACTTCCATCTGTTATTGTGTCTTCTATATTTCCACTTACATATCCATCTATTTTATTTGAATAATCTGCTAATATCGAATTTTCTAAATCTTGTGATTCTTTTGTTTTTTCTTCTGCTTGTCTTGATTTTTCAAATAACCCGCTTCCTGCTAATTGTGATATTGATATTCCTACTAATATTAGTAATATTAGTATAGTTATTACTAGTGCTACTAATGTTATACCATTATCTCTTTTAATTCTATTTTTTAATAACATTTTCCATTTCTCCTTTTATAATATTAAAATTGAATAATAAAAAATAGCAAATTTCAACCTGTATCTATAAAAAATACAAGTTTTAATTTGCTATCTGTATTTATTTCATTCATATTTAATAATGCAATTATTTCTCTAAAATTGCTTGTGTGTGCGCGCGTGTGTGTACTCCTGCAAGACATTCGTGTTTTTTAGTTTTCTTCATATTTTTCTCCTTTTTCTTTTGTGTTAAAAAATTCCTACTATTTTTTCATTTTCATCAATATCAATGCTTTCAGCAGCTGGCACTTTAGGAAGTCCTGGCATTGTCATTATCTTTCCAGAAATTGCTACAACAAAGCCTCCCCCTGCTTTTAAATTAATTTCTCTTATCGTAATTTTAAAAGGCTCTTTACATTCTAAGTTTTTAGCATCATCAGAAAAAGAATACTGAGTTTTTGCAATACATATTGGTAAATTTTTGAATCCTAATGTTTCAATTCTATTTATTTCATCTGTTGCCTCTTTTGAAAACTCTACACCTTCTGCTCCATAAATCTCTCTTGCTACTTTTTCAATTTTAGTCTTTATATCATCTTGTAAATCATATATATATTTAAAGTTTTCTTGTTTCTCTGTTAATTTTACCAATTTATTAGCTATATCAATAGCTCCTTGTCCACCTTTAGCCCAGCCATCAACTAAGCTTGATTCAATACCATTTTTATATAATTCTGATTGTATATATTGTACTTCTTCTTCTGTATCAGAATTAAATTTATTTATAGCAACTATAACATTTAATCCAAATTTATCTTTTAAATTTTCTATATGTTTATATAAATTAGCCATTCCATTCTGTAAGCCTTCTATATTTTCTTCTTGAATTTTTTCTTTTTCTATTCCGCCATGATATTTTAAAGCTTTAATTGTTGCTACTATAACAACAGCATTAGGTTTTATATTTGCTTTTCGACATTTTATATCTAAAAATTTTTCAGCTCCTAAATCTGCTCCAAACCCTGCTTCCGTAACTGTATAGTCTGCAAGTTTCATTGCCATTTTTGTTGCAATTATACTATTACATCCATGTGCTATATTTGCAAATGGTCCTCCATGTATTATTGCTGGTGTATGTTCTAATGTTTGTACTAAATTTGGTTTTATAGCATCTCTTAAAAGAACTGTCATTGCACCTTGTGCATTTAAATTTTTAGCATATATAGGCTCTTTTTTTGAATTATATCCTATAATTATATTTCCTAATTTTTCTTTTAAATCTACTATATTTTCAGATAAGCATAAAATTGCCATAATCTCTGATGCAACTGTTATATCAAATCCATCAGTTCTTGGTACAACATTCTTTTCTCCAGATAATCCAGTTTCAACTTTTCTTAATTGTCTATCATTTAAGTCCACACATCTTTTCCAAGTAACTTCTTGAATGTCTAATTCATTTCCAAAATAAATGTGATTATCTATTATACTTGCTAACAAATTATTTGCTGCTGTAATTGCGTGAATATCACCAGTAAAATGAAGGTTTATATCTTCCATTGGTGCAACTTGTACATATCCTCCACCTGTTGCTCCACCTTTTATTCCAAATACTGGTCCAAGTGATGGTTCTCTAAGTGCTAATATTGACTTTTTTCCAATTTTAGAAAGTCCATCTGCTATTGCAATAGATACTGTTGTTTTCCCTTCTCCTAGAGGTGTTGGATTTATTGCAGTAACTAATATTAGTTTTCCATTTTCTTTGTTTTTAAGTTCATCATATACTGAGTTATCTATCTTGGCTTTATATTTTCCATAGCATTCAATATTATCTTCTTTAATGTCTAACTTCTCAGCTATTTTATTTATTCTTTCTAATTCTACACTTTTGGCAATTTCTATATCTGTCATTTAAATTCCTCCTTTTATACCAATGCTGTTAAGTTGTTACTAGTAAGCCTAGTTGGTAATATATATTAAAATACTGTTCTTTGCTGGTCGGACTTGTCATATAAGGTAGTTATAAACTCTTCAAAGATATAAAAGTTAACCTAGCTTATCTGTATAGATATCTGTCCTTCCAAACTGCGCATCACTTTATTTTAATATATATTACCAACTAGGCTTACTAGTAACAACTTAACAGCATTCATCTTTATGCTACTATTCCTGCAATTATTCCAATTAGTGCTCCAACAAAAACTTGAATTGGAGTATGTCCTAAAAGTTCTACCAATTTTTCAGATACTTGTACACTTGTAAGTCCTGGCGTTTGAACAATCTTATTTAAAATAGCTGCTTGTTTACCAGCTGCCCTTCTAACTCCACATGCATCATACATCACTATTAACGCCAAAAATAGTGAAACAGCGAATATAGGGCTATCTACACCTTCATTTTTTCCTATTAGTGTTGCTAAACTCGTTACTATTGCTGAATGTGAACTTGGCATTCCTCCTGCTCCTATAATTCTTTTGAAATTAAATTTTTTTGTTGTTATCAAATCATATATTACTTTATATGATTGTATTAAAGCCCATAATAAAAATGGTATATAAATATATTTATTTTGTATAAAATTTGTAAAAACATCCATTTTTAAAATTCACCTTTTCTTCTAATTTTCTTCTGCAGTAAAGCTTTTTTCTTCTATACTGCTGTCTTTTTCTAATAAAATTGTTATTCTCTTTTCTGCTTCTTCTAATATTTTGTTACATTCTTTTGATATCTTTATTCCTTGCTCAAATTTAGAAATTGATTCATCTAAATTCAAATCTCCTTTTTCTAATTCTGTCACTATTTTCTCTAGTTCTTCCATATTATTTTCAAAATTTGATTTCATTAATATTTTCCTTTCTATTCTGTTACAGTTCCTTTTTCTGTATCTACGGTATATACTGCAACTGTTGTTCTATTTGCATTGTTACTTCTTACTGTAACTTCATATATTGCTCCAGAAATTAATCTTGCTTGAAAATCGTAAGAACTTATTGAAATTGCCCATTCTTCTTGTGCTAATTTTATTGCTTTTTGTTCATTGTTAAGCTCAACATTTTCATTTTTACTTTCTTGTTCTTCTTTTCCAACAACTTCATTTGTTATTTCATTCTTTGCTTCATTTTTCACTTCATTTTGAAATGTTGTATTATTTTCTACTGTTTCATTTTCTTTGTTTTGTTCTACTTTATTATCATCAAAGTAATTCAACATATTAGTAATTGTATTATTTTGTGAATTTGTACTATTTGTTAAATTATTATTTTTTACATATACTGTAGCAATTACTATGACTAAAATTACAAGTAATAATGCTATAAAAATTTTTGTTCCATTTGACATATGTTTTACCTCTTTTCTTATAAGATTTCGGCTTCCTTTTCTCCATCTACAAATCTTATACTTATTTTATCACCTGTTTTTATATCTTTTGCACTTTTTACTATTTTATTATTACTTTCTATTAGTGAATATCCTCTTGTTAATGTTTTTAATGGACTTAATGTATCTAATTTAGATATTAATTCTATGTATTTTGTTTTCTCTTGTTTTTGCCTTATATTTATAATATTTTCTAATTTTTTTATATATGAATCTATTTTTAAATAATTATCATTTATATTTCTTAATGGTTCTTTAAATATCCTACTAGACGTACATTTTTCATATCTTAGCCTCATTATTTCAACTTTTTTTATTAGATTGGTTCTTAATCTATTTTGATATGTGTTAATTTTTTGAGATAGTTCATAAACATCTGGTACTGCTAGCTCTGCTGCTGCAGATGGAGTTGGTGCTCTTAAATCTGCAACAAAATCTGATATAGAAAAATCTGTTTCATGTCCTACTGCTGAAATAATGGGTATTTCTGAATTATATATACTATGAGCTACGATTTCTTCATTAAATGGCCATAGGTCTTCCAGTGATCCTCCACCTCTAGCTAATATTAGAACATCTGCTAGTTTATTTTCATTCATTATTTTTATTCCGTTAGCTATTTTTTCTGCTGCTCCTTCTCCTTGTACAGGAACTGGAAATAATCTAATTTGTACTTTTGGATTTCTTCTAGTACTTACATTTATTATATCTCTTATTACTGAACCAGTTTGTGATGTTAATACACCTATTGTTTTAGGTATCTTTGGAATAGCTTTTTTATGTGCTTCATCAAAATATCCATCTTGCTCTAGCCTTTTCTTTAATTCTTCATATTTCTTATATAGAATTCCTATTCCATCTTCTTGCATAGCTTTTACATAAATTTGATATACTCCATCTCTTTCGAATACCGAAATTGTTCCAGCAATAAAGACTTTCATTCCATCTTTAGGAATAAAGTCTAGTCTTTGTGCATATGTTTTAAACATTATACATTTTATTAGTGAATTTTCATCTTTTAAAGTAAAATATAAATGCCCTGTATAATGGTTTTTAAAATTTGATATTTCTCCTTTTACTAATACATTTTGTAATGCTTCATCATTCTCAAATTTTTCTTTTATATAACTATTTAATTGACTTACACTTACTGCTATATCTGAATAACTCATAAATTACATATCCTTTACTACACTTGCTAAAATACCATTAACAAAATTTTTTGATTTGTCTTCTCCATATTTTTTGGCAAGTTCTACTGCTTCATTTATTGCAACTTTATATGGTATATCATTATATTTAATTTCAAAAATTGCAAGTTTTAATATTGATAAATCCATTTTTGAAATTCTACTTAATTTCCAATCTTCTTTTAGGTTCTTTTGAATTTCATTTAAAATTGTGTCTTTATTTTTTTCAATTCCTAGAATTACATTTTTTATATATTTTTGTGCTTCTTCATTATCTATTTCATTGCTTTCAAAAAATAATTCTATTTGTTCTTCTATATTTTCTGTATTTTGAATTTCTAAGCTATATATTAATTTGAAAGCATTTTCTCTAATTGCTGATCTATTCATTTTTTCTTCCTTTTCTTACATTTTATCAATAAATTTTTTTAATTTGACTTTTACATCATCTTTATTTTGTTGAATATAGTTTCCAATAAAAGCTGCTACTACAACTAATAGAACCCCAACTATTAATGCATATAATCTTGTAGCTAATATAATTATTGCTATTAGTACTCCTATTATTGCTCCTCTATATTGATTAATAAATTTTTTAAATTCTTCCATTTTGCTCTCCTTTCATATTCTATGCTTGTTCCTTTTCTGACTTATTTTGTTTTTCTTGGATAGCTTTTTTTATAGTTATATTTACTTCTTTTACTTCTAAATCTGTTGTCTCTTTAACTTTTGTTTTTATTCTATTTTGTAAGTCTACTGTCAAATCTTTTATTACTACATCTGAACTTACTACTAGATTAATAAATATGTTAACATTATTTTCTTTATCTAATTCAACTGTTGATGAAACTTCTTTTGCCATTTTGTATTGTTTTGTAACAGCTTCTACTAAATTTTCAATAGTTTCTTTTGTTATCATTAATTTTCCATTTTCATTTTCTAAAAGTATTCCCTGTTTATCTTTTATCTCTTGTTTTGAAACTGGATCAAAGAAAATACATCTTATTGATAATAAGATTGCTGCTATACTTATTACTAAAATTATTTTTGATGATGTTTCTGATATTAATAATGACTTTATTAGTCCTTGTACTACATCTATATCTATCCAACCAAATATTGCTAAACATGCTATTATTGCACCTATTAATATAATATTAGAATATATTATTAGTGTGATTTTTTCTATAATCTTCATCTTCTTTACCATTCCTCTCTTTTGTAAATATTTTTTCTATTCTTCACTTGTTTCTTGTTGTGGTTCTTCTTTTACAATATCTGTGTTTACTCCTTGAACATGAACATTTACTTCTTCTACTTTAAATCCTGTCATTCCTTCTACAGCTTTTTTTACTCTATTTTGTATCTCAAACGCTACATCTGGTATTCTTGAACCATATTCTACTATTATATTTACATCTATTTTTGCTACATTCTCTGTTTTGTCTACTTTAATTCCTTTTGCTAAATTTTTCTTCCCACTTAATACTTCTGTTATTCCTCCTGCAAAGCTTCCAGACATTGATGCAACTCCCTGAACTTCAGATACGGCTACTCCTGCTATTACTGCTATTACATCATTTGATATTTCTATACCATTTTCTGTGCTTTCTTCTATTTTCTCTTGTTTTACGTTCTCTTCTTTAACTTCATTTTCTTCCATATTAAAATCCTCCTTTATAATTTTAATATAATTACAGTATAAGTATATCAATATTTACCAATTTTTACAACCTTTTTAATTCATTTTTGTAATTAATTTTTGATTATGTGTTACTTTTATCCCTAAAATTTCTATAATAACAAAAATGTTGATATATTAATATTTTTTACTATCTAAGTCTGACTGTTAATGATTATATTATTATAAAAATAAAAAGAAATTAGATTTTTTCTAATCTCTTTACTATTGTTTTTCATATTACCTATAAGACAAGACCTTTTAACTTTGAATCAATTTTATAAAAACTTTAAAGTTTATAATAAACAACTTCACAATTCTTACTTCCTAGATCAATTATATTATTGTCTTTCGGAATCCCCTTAAAATATATATTAATTGCCCTACATACACCATTATGTGTAACTAGCAATATATTTTCTTCTTCATATTTTTTTATATCTTCTAAAAAATCATGCACTCGTTTTATAAATCTATTTACATTTTCAGCATCTTTATATTCATGAGTATTAATTATATCCCAAAAACCATAATAATCAAAATCTTTTTTTAATTTTCCCTCATTTTCTCCATAGCAAATTTCTATCAATCTTTCATCATAAATTATTGGAATACCTCTATCTATGTTTATAATGTCTGCTGTCTGTTTTGCTCTTTTTAATGGTGAACATATTATTAAATCTATCTTTTCATTCTTTAGATTCTCTTTTGTTTGGGATGCTTGTTCTATTCCATTATTATTTAGTTCTATATCTGTTCTTCATTGAATCTTCTTTTGTAGATTCAAGTCAGTTTGTCCATGCCTTGTTACCAATATTTTCATTATTTTTCCTCTTTTCTATACTTTATATGTTTTATAAATTCTTATTATGTTTGTAATTCTCCCTAACTAGTAACGCCAAACACTTCAAAATCCTTTATTGAATTTCCTCTTAGAAAATCACATATATTCATTCTTTTAGCATTTTCACCCTGAATCTCAATAACCTTTAAAATCCCCGCTTTAGTTTTTATATATAAGCCATCTCTCTGGTCAGATACTAGAACAGTTCCATTTCTAAAGATTTTTATATTATCTTCATCATACCCAATATCAGTTGCAACATCAACCTTCCAAAATTTAAGTTTTTTATCATTCAAAAACGTATATGCACCCATAATAGGATTTAATCCTCTAACTAAATTCTTTATTTCAAGAGCAGTCTTATTATCCCAATCAATTTGTGCCATTTCCTTATCTAACATTGGTGCTAAAGAAAAATCCTCCCCTTGTTTCTCTCTTGAGGCTGTTCCTTCTTCAATCTTTTGCAATGTCTCTACTAACACTTTCCCACCTAATTTAGATAATCTTTCCCACAATTCTCCTGTTGTTTCATCATCACCAATCTCAATCTCTCTTTTTAAAATCATATCCCCTGTATCCATCCCAACATCCATAAACATTGTTGTTATACCTGTCTTTTTGTCACCATTTATTACAGCCCATTGAATTGGTGCAGCCCCCCTATATTTAGGTAAGAGTGAACCGTGCACATTTATACATCCTAACTTCGGAATATCTAAAATCTCCTTTGGAAGAATTTTTCCATATGCTACAACACATATTACATCAGGATTTAATCTCTTTATCTCATCAATAAACTCCTGATTTTTTCTTACCTTTTCTGGTTGATACACTGGTATATTTTTCTCTAACGCAAAATCTTTAACTGGGGAAGCAACTGTTTTCATCCCTCTACCTTTTGGTTTATCTGGATTAGTCACTGCTCCTAGTATTGTATGTCCAGCATTATATATTGCTTCTAAGCTTTCTTTTGCAAAATCTGGAGTTCCCATAAATAATATTTTCAACATTTTTTCCTCCTAATGTGCCAAAAGGGGCGTCCCTTTTTGGCACACTTTTCTATTTATATATTAAATTTCAGTAATTGTTACTGTTTAAACTAATTTGTATCACTGCATTTTAATATTATTACAAATTAGTATAACTAGTAATTTAATATAATGTGACAAAAAGGGACGCCCCCTTTGGCACATTATTTCTCTGGTTCTGCATATTCTAAAGTTCCAGGTAATATTTTGTTCATAAATACTTCTCCATCTAAATGATCTAATTCATGGCAAATGGCTTGTGCCAATAGGTCTTTTGCCTTTACTTTTACTCTCTTTCCTTGTCTGTCTGTGTATTCAGCTGTAACTTCTTCAGGTCTAATTACTTTTGCAAATTTATTTGGAAAACTTAAGCAACCTTCTTCTACTTCGTGTTCTCCTTTAGTTTTTATAATTACAGGATTTATTAATACTATTGGTCCTTTATTATCATATATGTCTATGACAACTAACCTTTTTAAAACGCCTACTTGAACTGCTGCTAATCCTACCCCATTATATTTGTGCATTGTTTCTATCATATCATCTATTAATATTTGTAATTTATCATCTATTACCTCTATTTCTCTTGATTTTTTACTTAATATTTCGTCACCTTCATATCTTAAATTTCTAATTGCCATTGTTTACCTTATTCCCCCTTATTTTTGTATTTTTTACATCATGTTATTTGGATTTACATCTATAGTTATAGTTGTATTTTTGTAATTTTTATCATATAAATATTTTAACAAATTATTTAAAATTTCATTTGCCTTTTCATTCATATTTCCTTTTATTATAATTCTCCATCTGAATTTATTTTGTATTTTGTCTATTGGAGATGGCATTGGTTTAAATATTTTAAATTCTTCTTTTTCTAAGTTGTTTTCTAAATATTCATATGTTAAATTTGACACTTTTTGAATTTCTTGTTCTTTTGTGCTATTAAATCCAATTATTATTATATCGCAAAATGGTGGATATTTCAACTGTTTGCGTAATGCAATCTCTGTTTCATAGAATTTATCATAATTTTGTTTTTGTGCATCTTGAATACTAAAATTTTCTGGATTATAACTTTGGATTATTACTTTTCCTGGTAAGTTTTCTCTTCCTGCTCTCCCTGCTACTTGTGTTAGTATTTGAAATGTTCTTTCTGTCGCCCTGTAATCATCTATGTTTAGTGAGCTATCTGCTGCTATAACTCCTACTAAAGTTACTTTTGGAAAGTGATGTCCTTTTACTACCATTTGAGTTCCTATTAATATATCAATATTCTCATTTTTAAATTTATTTAATATATCTTCATGTGAATTTTTTTTATTTACTGTGTCAACATCCATCCTTATTGTTTTAGCTTGTGGAAATTGTTTATGAATTTCTTGTTCTAACTTTTGAGTTCCTGTTCCAAAATATCTTATTTTGTCACTTCCACATTCTGGGCAAGTTTTAACCATTTTTTCTTCATATCCACAGTAATGACATTTTAGTCCATTTTCATAGCTATGATATGTCATACTTATATTGCAGTTTTTGCATTTAACAGTATACCCACAATTTCTACACATTATAAATGTTGAGTATCCTCTTCTATTTAAAAATAGTATTGTTTGTAAATTATCTTTTAAATTTTTTTCTATTGCTTGATATAAATCAAAGCTTAACATTGATCTGTTCCCTTGGGCTAGCTCTTGTTTTAAGTCTATTATTTTTACTTCTGGAAGGTTTGATTTATTAGCTCTCTTTGTAAGTTTTAATAATGTAATATTTTTAGAATTATAAAATGTTGATATATCTGGAGTTGCACTCCCTAACACTAATGGAACATTAGTGTATTTTGCTATTTTTTTTGCTACTTCTTTTGCATTATACTTTGGTGTAGCTTCTGATTTGTATGAACTATCGTGTTCTTCATCAATTATTATTATTCCTAAGTTGTTGATAGGTGCAAAAATTGCTGACCTTGCTCCTATTACTATTTTTGCTTTTCCTTCTTTTATTCTAATCCATTCATCATGTCTTTCTCCTATTGATAACTTGCTATGTAAAACTGCAATCTTTTCTTTTCCAAATCGTGATATAAATCTATCTAGCATTTGAGGAGTTAATGATATTTCTGGTACTAATACTATTGCTGATTTATTTTGGTTTATAACCTTATCTATTAATTGTAAATATACTTCTGTTTTGCCTGAACCTGTTACTCCATATAGTAGAAATTGCTTATATATATTTTTATCTATTGATTCACATATTGTGTTAAACGCTATTTTTTGCTCTTGGGTTAATTGTAAATTTTTTGAATTTTCTATATTTTTATTGATTAATGGATTTCTTTCTAATTTTTCTTCTGATATTTTTAAGTATCCATTTTTTGTAAGTGTATTTACTATTGCCCTTGAGCAATCTGTAAATACTTCTATCTCTGGTATTGTACATCCTTCGTTCTCTTTTACAAAATTTAATATTTTTATTTGTTTATCTGACTTTATCTTTTTATTTTCTATATCAAACTTTATCTCTTCAAAATCTTTTTTTAGATAAATTACATTTATTTTTTTATCTTGGATTCTTTTATTTGCATCTTTACTTTTTGTTCCTGGAGTTTGCATTAATTTTATACAATCTGAAATATTGCAAAAATATCTTTTTGCCATCCAATTTGCTAGCTCTATTTGCTTATCTGTTAATTCTGTCTCAACTTTTGCTATATCTTTTATTTCAAACTCAGACTTCTGTTTTATTCTTACTACATGCGCCTCTTCAAGTGTTTTCATTCTTCCAAATGGTACCAAAACTTTGCTTCCAACAGTTACTAGTTCTTCTATCTCTTTTGGTATGTTATAATCAAATGTTCTATTTAATTTCTTTGCTGAATTGTTCATTATTACTTCTGCTACCATTTTTTCTCCCTTCTGTTTACTTTAAATATTTTACTACATTTATTTTGCTAAATCAAGGAATACTTTATTTTTTAAGTTTCTGTGCCAAAGGGGGCGTCCCTTTTTGGCACAAAATATTAAAAATTATTTAGTTACTAAATTTTTATACATAGATAAAAGTGTGCCAAAAAGGGACGCCCCCTTTGGCACAAATAACTATTAACATTTTTGTTTTATTGTGCTATAATAATTTTTAATTTTAAAAATATAATTTGATAGGTGATAATTTTATGGATGAGGAAAGATTTAAATTGACTAAAAATGCTGGTATTTATGGGATTATTGGAAATGTTTTTTTATTAATTATAAAAGCTATTGTGGGATTTGTGTTTAAGAGTCAATCTATGATTGCAGATAGTTTTAATAGTGCTGGAGATATTTTTGCTTCTTTAATGACTTTTATTGGAAATAGAATTGCAAGTGTTCCAAATGATAATGACCATAATTTTGGTCATGGTAAAGCAGAGTATATTTTTTCTATGTTTATTGGAATTTCTATGATGATTGTTGCTAGTAAACTTTTTTATGATTCTATTTCTGCTTTAATTTTAGGAAGTACATTACAGTTTTCGTGGCTTTTAATTGTTGTTTGTATTATTACAATTATTGTTAAATTTATTTTATTTTTATACACGAAAAAAATCTCTAAGAGATTTAATAATATTCTGATAGAGTCAAATATGAAAGATCACAGAAATGATTGTATTGTTACTTCTTTTACATTAATCTCTATTATTCTTTCTTTATTTGGAATTTATTGGTTTGATAGTGTTGTTGGTATTGGTATTTCTATTTGGATTTTCTTTACTGGCATTGGTATTTTTTTAGCTAGTTATAATGTTTTAATGGATGTTTCTGTTGATGAAAAAACAAAATGTTTGATTTTAGATATAATTAATTGTTTTAAAGATGTTAAAAAAGTGGCTCAAATATCCTCTTCTCCAGTAGGTTCTAAATATATTGTTTTTATAACAATTTGTTTGGATGGTAATTTATCTACTTTTGATAGTCATTCTTTGGCTAATAACATTGAGGAAACTGTTTCAAAATTAGATAATGTTTATAAAACAATTGTGCATGTAGAGCCTATTTAAATTCAAAGACCCAATGTTTAATATGATTGGGTTTTAAATTTCTTTCATTTTCTTATATATTGTTGTTTATAATATTACTATTTTCTTCATTTTCTTCGATTATTGTAATTAGTTTACTTCCTAAGTTTATATCGTCATGTGTTAATTGAACATAGTAGTTTCCCTCTTTACTAACATAGAAGTTTAATCCATTGGCTGTTTTCCACTTTTCATCATCTGCTAATCTATATTGTACCTTCCAATTACTTATATATCCTGGATATTTTATGTTTATAACTTCTATTTTCCATCTATCACTTTCTTTTGAGGAATCTAATTCAAATCCAAAATCTCCAGTTTCTGGATTTTTATTGTTATATTCTACATTATATGGTCCATCTGAAAGTTGATTTATCATATAATATTTTTTTCCTTTGTATTCATATCCTTCTACAGCAATTACATATCTATATTCTATGTTTATTAGATAGTCTCTTTCTAGTGTATTTATTCCTAAATTGTTTTGTATATATTCACTACTACAATATCTAAATCCTGATATTATTTCATTATTAGTGTTTGCTATATTTTCACTTATTATATTTTTTTGATTTTCTGTTAATTCTTTTGTTCCTATTTCTGTTTCTTTTTTTTGATTTAATTCATTTACTTTTGTTTGCAAAATCTTCAGTTCATCTTTAAATTGTGTAAATTCTGCTAAATTTATTGTTGGTATTCCTGCATTTATGCCTATTCCTGCTAGTATCAACAATAAAATTATTGTGATAATTAATGATATTAATGTAATTCCTCTCATATCTCTCATTCCACTTCTACTCCTTTGTTTCATCAGTTTTCACATTTATTTTGAAACTTGATATAACCTATACAAACCTATGTGGTGGGTAACAGAAAGGTAACAAATCTCCAATTATTACACATTAAATTTGACTGTACTTTTGCTTATTTTTAGTTATTACCTTCTAATGATTTTATAAGTTTCTTTATAATCTTTGAGCTTTTAACTCTAATTTCTAAATTATCTGATATTTCAACTGTAAAATTATTCTTTTTAATTTGTTCTTTTATCTCTTGAATAGTAGTACACTCTATACTAAAATTATTTTTTATACTACCTATTTGAATAAAATAATGTGAGTCACTTCCACCAGTGATTGGAACATTTAGTAACTCTCCTAATTTAATAACATTATTCTTCATATTAGTTATACCTTTATTATACAAATCAGTAGCATTAAATTCTATAGCATCAATTTGTTCTATTATATTTTTATCAATACTTGGAAATGTTGTATGTCTTCTAAACGGATGAGCAATTATTATTAGTAATTTACTAGAATCTAGTATATTAAGCAAATCTTTTATGTTTATAAATTTTTGTTCTGCTTTTTTATTTTCTATTTTTTCTTTTAGTTCTACTATGTATTCTCTGTTTCCTATAATAAGAATATCTAATTCTTCATTTGTAGTTACTTCTATACCTGTAAATACTTTAACACCATCTACATCATAATAATCCTTAATATATTTATAATTTCTACTTAAAAATTCATATCCCTCTATAAAGTTATTTGCATGGCAATGTTCTGTTAATACTAAGCTATCTATTCCTTCATTTTTTGCTTCATTTATTTTATTAGCAAACTCTTCTTTGTTAAATGGTAATTTACTTGATATTTTCCCATGTGTATGAAAATCAATCTTCATTATTTTCATTTTCCTTTCCTTATTTTTTATCTTAATATTAATTTTAATTTTTTAATATTCCCTTATTATAACATTACAATTAAAATTTTACTACATATTTTCAATATTTTTTGTATTATTGGCGGAGCACAATGGCAGATTTCTATAATATTTTATCTTTTCGATCTAGTTCTTATAAGAATATTTTGCAACTTCACAGTTTTCTAAGCATAATGGTAATAAAGTTTCTGCATTTGGTATTCCCTCAAAATAACATTTAACTGGTATACTAATTCCTCCATGTGCTACTATTAATATATTTTTTCCAGCATATTCGTTTTTAATATTATCTAAAAAATTATATACTCTTCTAAAGAAATCTTTTATATTTTCTGCTTTATCATATTTTAAATTTTGTTCGTAACTCCAAAAAGCATTAAAATCGAAATCTGTATTAGGCATTCCTTCAAATTCTCCAAAATCTCTTTCTGAAACTCTTTCATCTATTACTATTCTAATATTTCGTCCTTGATTAATAATTTCAGCAGTTTGTATGGCTCTCTTTAATGGCGAACACAAAATTAAATCTATTCTTTCGTATTTCAAATAATCTCTAGTTGTTTTTGCTTGTTGTATTCCTGTCTTATTTAATTCAATGTCTGCTTTCCCTTGTACTTTTTTTAATAAGTTCCATTCAGTTTGTCCATGTCTTGTTAATAATATTTCCATTTTTCTCCTCCTAATATACTTTGTTTTTATCTTTCTATATCTTTTCTATTATAATCAAAATCTCCATATTTTGTCCTTGCAAATAATTGATGCATTTGACAATAAATTGTTCCAGGACATCTGTATAATACTTTTTCTATATGTTGTTTTACCTGTTCTGAATCCATACCATTTGTTCTTACCAATTTTCTTTTTTCTTTTAGATTAGCTAGTTTCGTAAAATAAAACAACTAGTCAAATTAACTAGCTGTGACGTGGCTGGGGCACTGTGATTCGAACACAGGAATGTCGGAGTCAGAGTCCGATGCCTTACCGCTTGGCGATGCCCCAATTTAAGTTATTTTATTTATAAGTCCAAAAATGTGTTAATAATTACATTTTTTATATTAACACATTTTTTATATTTTGTCTATAAATTTATACATCTTTATTCCAAGTGTCTATAATATATTGTTTTTCAGACTTTGGAACTAATGCGATTCTAAATGCTGACATTGGTTTTGTTTTGCTATACATACATTCTTGTCCATCAGAGCTTGCATTTATCCATCCAACTCTATCTACAAAAATTTGATATATGATAGAATAATATGAATAATCTTTTAATATCATTTTTAATCCACAAACACCATAAGGGTAATAAACAGCTTTATCTGCAGGGATTGGATTATTTCCATTTGTATCTGTGTTCCCCGCCATATTAATCGCTTGCCCTCCAAATTGGAAATACTTTTTACCATCTATTGTAACTAAATCTTTAGAATTCATTGATTTATAACTATTTTGTGATGGATTATATCCATATTTATATTGTATACCATCTTGCCATTTTCCATAAGTTCCTTCTCCCCAATGAGTATAAATATATGAATTTACCTGGATAAAGTCATTATCTACATTTCCACTAAAATTAAATGCAATAGCTTCTGTTTTTAATATTGAATTTCTATCTATTGCCTCTTTTCCTGCAATATCATAATTTCCATGTCCATATGTCCAGCCTACTTCTGAATTATGAGAAGCATAAATTAAATTTATATATGTTGCTTTTGTTATATTAACTTTAATAATTCCTTCATTTCCTGCATAGTCTAAAATCGGAAGTTCATACGAAATATTATTTGTAAATTCCTTTCTCATTTCCAGTTTGTTTTCAGATAAATTCCATCCTTCTAGTTTTCTTATTTCTTCATTAAGTTTTATAATAGCATTAACTTTTCCTTCTGATATATTTTCTTCTCTTAGAGTTCCAGTTGGTGCTATATTGTCTATTGTTATATTAGTATCTATTTCTTTCTTGTCGTTTTCTAGCTTTGATGTATCAATAACTGTTCCTTCTATAAATTCTATTTTTAATTTTCCATTTTCATTTATATTTCTTAATACTATTTTATATGTTTTTTCTTCTTGTGCTTCATTTAACTTTATAAATTGCATATTTTCTAATTGAACATAAGTATTATTAATTTTTATTTTTATATGCTCTTTATCACAAAATACTTTATCTATATTCTTATCTATAAATTTAGCTGTTATTTCTATTGTATGTGTTTTATTAGCATATTTTTCATATCCTCTATTACTGTTTTCTATTTTTATTATATCTATTATCGGCTTTGTTCTATCTATATTTATATTTGCAATATCGAATTTATTTTCAATTATATATTTAGCATTTACAATTGTATTCATAAAAATTGCTATTCCAAATATAGCTATGATGCCAATTAATTTTCTTGTCATTTTATCACCTCTTTTAAGTAATTTCTTCTCCTATTGTACATATATTAAATTGATATCTTTTTATATTTTCAGCGTCCTTTGTATCTTGCAAGTCACTTTCTTCATATTTGCTTTCATATTCCCAATACCAATTAATAGTTATATTTATTTTTTGATTTCTTTGTATATATCCTGTTAAACTATTAGATAGTTCTTCTAATGTATTTGCTGTTGATAAAAATCTTTCATTTTTAAATGCTATAAAATTTAAGTTTTTTGGTTTTTCATTTAAACTGTAAAATAAAACTTTATAGTTTAAACTATGGTTTGTATCAAGCAATATGTTAAAACTGCCACTAGTTCCTGGTGCAATCTTTTCGTACACTAATGTATCTTTATTTATAGTCTTTGATAAATCTATAGATTTAAAATTCATATTTTTATAGTCTATTCTAAATTTATATACTTGTTTTTCTTTATCATTTTGGTTATTTGTATCGGAATATTTAGTAAAGTTACCATTTGAAAGCAATTTAAAAAACATAATGTCATCTATTGTTTGAGCATTTGATAAATTCTTGAGAAAAAATATTTTTATGAATAAAATAAGAAGAGTAAAAATTAATATATACTTAAAAATCTTTTTGTGTTTTTGTTTCATATAATCACCTTATGCCTTTACTTGTTCAGTATGAACTTTAACTTGTATTTTTTCCATAATATCACTTATAGAATTTAATTTATTTTTATCATATTTTATTACAATTTTATATTCTTTATCTTGTTTTTGTAATTTTGAAATTTGCATATATTCTGTTTTATTATTTTTTAATTCTATTTCTTTTTCTCCTTCATAAAGTTTTATATTTATTGATTCATCCACATTTGATAAAATTTCTATATAATATTTTAAATCAACTTCTGTTATTTTATTTTGTTCATTATAATTTTTTACTTTAAATACATATGTTCCATAATTGTTTACTGCTGTTATATCTATACTTGGATTATTTTCAACTAATAATATTGGTTCTGCTATTTGAGCCTTACCATTTATTATTACTTGATCAATTACTTTTGCCATGCTATATCCGCAAAGTAATAACAATATTGTTATTATAACTATTATGAATGTTGTTATTACTTTTGAAAAGCTTTGATTTTCTTTATTTTCCTTATTTATCTTTCCTTTATTTATTATTGGTAAATTTAAATACTTTATATTTGTTTTTTTATTCATTTTATCCTCCTAATTTAATAGCATTTTCATATTTTTTATATTTCACTAAATACTAATTCTGTGGCATTACTTGAGTTCCTGATACAATTACATTAAAGGTATAATTTCTTATTTCCTTTGCATTTTTAGTATCTATTTCATCATTTTGAGCAATTTCATTTTCATTATTTCCTGTTTGATAACTCCATTTCCAACTTATTGGAATTGTTTTTATTTTATTTTGTTCAGTAGCATTTATTGTTCCTGTTAAATCTCTTTGTAAATTTGTTAAAGAATCATACGTTTTACCATTATATATAAATTTTAAATTTATTGGTTTTTCAGATTCATTCTCAAATTTTATTACATAGTCAATACCTACATCTGAATCACTTGCATCTATTTTTATTTCAAAGCTTCCTTCTGTTCCTGGTGCAATTTTGTTATTCAATACTGTATTATTGTTGATTGTTGATTTTAAAGATATTGTTTGTATTTGTTCTTCTTTTTCATTTACTTTAAAATTCCAATTTGCAATATCAGCTGTTCCTTGTCCTGTAACTCTAGACATATATTTGGCATAAGAATGTCCTCCAATAAATGATAATAAAATTACAGAAACTGCAACAATAAATAATACTATTTTTTTGGTTTTACTCAATAGCATTCCTCCCTTTTTTTACTTTTGGTTTTTTGGATTTTTTTCGATTAAATTTTGATATAAGCAAAGTTCTTTTTAGAACCGCCTTTTGATTTTAAATTTATAAAAAATATGAAAATGTTATTAAATTATAATTCCTAAAACTTATTTTGTCAACAAAAACATTTCGACAAAAACTGACAATGCAATATGTTATTTTTTATTTTCGCAATGAAAAATAAAAATAATTATATAAATATTCAAAATTTTCGTTCTTTAATTCATTTAGATAAAAGATATTTTAATCTTACATATTCACTATAATTGTTTGAAATGAATAAGTTATCAAGTCGAACTCATTTTTTCATATTAATATAATTATTTTTATTTTCAAAAGAAAACTCTCTAAACTTCTTATACTAGAAAATACATTATATAGAAATATCACTTTTTGTTAACTCCTATAATTCCTCCTAAAATTCCAAATATTATACTTACCACTATCATTATTATTGATTGAACATTCAATGAAAATCTCCAATTTAAAATACTAGATATAAGATATATTATTAATATGTATGCTCCTCCTATTATTCCGCCATTTATTAATCCATTTTTTCTTATTTTTGCATTACCAATTGAACTTCCTATTAATATGCTTATTGCTGTTAATATCATTATTACTGGATTAATTACATTCTCTTGTATATTTGTATATGTTAAAATTGTTGAAAATATTATTAAAGCAATTACTGTAAATATTAGTGAAACTAATACTCCCATAAATATATTTTTTATTGTATTATTTTCGTCGCATTTAATATTTTGCATATTCTCCTCCTTAAAATTATTAATACATTATATTAATTTTTGTAATAAATATTCGTTATTTTTTTAAAATAGTATTGACAAACTGTAAGTAAATGAGTTAAAATATAAAGGCGTTAGGAAAATGAGCCTAATAGACCATGGTGGATGTAGCGCAGTTGGTTAGAGCGCCAGTTTGTGGCACTGGAGGCCGTGGGTTCGAGTCCCATCTTCCACCCCATATTATATTTGAATATTTATATTGGACTGTAGCCAAGCGGTAAGGCACCAGACTTTGACTCTGGCATGCGCTAGTTCGAATCTAGCCAGTCCAGCCATAAAAAAATTATCTATATAAATTTATTTTTCTAATGAGTTTATATATGATAATTTTTTATTTTATCAAAAAGAATTATTTGAATGAAACAATAAAAAAGAATTAGAAAGATAAAAAGAAATTTCAAAATATTATAAAAGGACTGATAAAATGAATAATTATCTAGAAAAACTAGAATACAATAAAATACTAAATAAACTATCAAATTATGCAATAACATATTTAGGAAAAGAACTATGTTTAAACCTTACACCTTGTGACAATAAGGAACAAGTTGAAGATTTATTAAAAGAAACTGAGCAAGCAGTAAATATCTTATTTAGATGTTCTACTCCTCCTATATCTGAAATTGCAGATAATACAATAAATTTAAAAGCAATAGAATCATATAGAACTCTATCAATTAAATCTATTTTAGAATTAACTCAGATTCTTATAATTTCTAAAGATTTGAAAAAATTTTTTTATACTGATTATATAGATATAAATGAATTCTCTAATTTAGATAGTATCTTCTCCCAATTATATTCAAATGATTCTATTATTGATAAAATTTCAAATAGTATAATAGATGAAAATAATATAGATGACAATGCATCTAAAGATTTATTAAGAATTAGAAGAAAACAAAAAAGTATGGAACAGGACATAAAATCAAAATTAAATTCCCTTATCCATTCTTCAACATACTCAAAATATATGCAAGAAACTGTTGTTACTATTAGAAATAATAGATATGTAGTTCCTGTAAAAGATGAATTTACAAGCCAAATAAAAGGTTTCATTCATGATGTTTCAAGCTCTGGCTCTACAGTTTTTATTGAACCAATGGCCATCTTTGAATTAAATAATCAACTTTCAAATCTAAAGATTGAAGAAAACTTAGAAATTGAAAAAATATTACAAGATTTAAGTAAATTATTCTTTCCATATGTAGAAGAGTTAAAAGAAGATATAAACTGTATATCCAAATTAGATTTTATATTTGCTAAAGCCAAATATTCTAATAGTTTAAAAGGTATAACTCCAAAAATAAATGCTGATAAAAAAGTCATTTTAATAGATGCAAAACACCCTTTACTTGACCAAAGTATAGCTGTTCCAATATCTCTTACACTAGGAGACAATCTTAATACTTTAGTAATAACTGGTCCTAACACTGGTGGTAAAACTGTAAGCCTTAAAACAATTGGACTTTTAACAGCAATGGCTTGTAGTGGACTTAATATTCCCGCAAATGAAAAAACATCTATTTTTGTTTTTGATAAAATATTTGCAGATATTGGTGATGACCAAAGCATTTCAGATTCACTTAGTACTTTTTCATCTCATATGAAAAATATTGTTGATATTATAACTAATTCTAGTAATAATTCACTAATTTTAGTTGATGAACTAGGTTCTGGAACAGACCCTATTGAAGGTGCAGCTCTTGCAATAAGTATTTTAGATTATTTTAAAACAAAAAACTGTCTAACAGTGGCTACAACACACTATCAAGAATTAAAGAAATATGCTTTAATTACAGATGGATTTGAAAATGCTTCTGTTGAGTTTGATATTAACACTTTGTCCCCTACTTATCGTCTTTTGGTTGGTGTCCCTGGAAAAAGTAATGCATTTGAAATTAGTAAAAAGCTTGGATTACTTGATACTATAATTTATGATGCAAAATCAATTTTAAATAATAATGATGTTAACTTTGAAGAAATTTTAAAAAGTATTTATGATAATAAGTCAAAAATTGAAAATGAAAAATTGGAAATATCTAAAGAGCTAGAAAATGTATCTAGTTTAAGGAAATCTTTAGAAAAAGATAATTCTAAGTTGTTACAGCAAGAAAAAGAAATTATTAATAACGCAAAAATAGAGGCAAGAAATATTTTGTTAAATGCTAAAGATGAGGCTAATGAAATCATATCAAAAATGAATTCTATTTCAAATTCTAATGCTGAATTAAATAATTTTAGGAATAAGTTAAATCAAGATATAAAAAATTTATCTATTACTTCTAATAATGATGATAAAATTTCTAAAGATCTGTTAGATAAAGAAGAAATAACACCTAATTTAGAGGTATTTATAACAACTTTAGGACAAAATGGTATTGTTTTATCTAATGTTTCTAAATCTAATGAAGTTCAAGTTCAAGTTGGTAGCATGAAAATGAATATAAATATAAAATATTTGGAAAAAGTTAAAACTATTTCTAAAACTAATAATTCTGTTGCTTCTTATAATAGTATTTCTAAAACCAAAACTGCTAAATCTGAAATAAATGTTATCGGTCTTAATGTAGATGAAGCACTATTTGTAGTTGATAAATTTTTAGATGATAGTTACTTAGCTAAACTTCAAACTGTAAGAATTGTTCATGGTAAAGGAACTGGTAAACTTAGAGAAGGTATTCAAAAGTTTCTAAAAACTAATTCTCATGTTGACTCTTTTAGAGTAGGTACTTTTGGTGAAGGTGAAATGGGCGTTACTGTTGTTACTTTAAAATAGGTGTAAAGAGTGACGTTCCTTAAAAGCTACCGAAATAAGGGACTACGGGCAATTGGTTAATCCTCTATTCCAATTTTTTCATACATATTTGCCCAACCTTTTATTATATAAAATATATATGGTAATTTGTTCATTCCACTCAAAAAGAAGTTGTAATATAAGAAGCCAGAGCCTCTTTCACTCAGGCTAAAAAGCTATATTATATTCCTTTTAAATTGAACAACGAATGTGCCCTGAAAGAGATGTAGAAGTTCTTAATTTGATTTAGAACTTCTAATCTATGTAGGAAACCGAGTTGTGAAATGAAAAAGGAATATAATATAGCTTTTTCCCGTGAACATTCCTCAACTTCTTATATAACAACTTCTATTTTTCATTCCAATCAAGCATTACCATATATATTTTATATAATAAAAGGTTGGGCAAATATGTATGAAAAAATGGGAATAGAGGATTAATCAATTGCCCTTAGTCCCTTATTTCGGTAGATTTTAAAGATCGTCACTCTTTCCCCCTATTTTAATCTCTCTATTCAAACTTATTTTTTTATATTTAACGCCACAACTATCAAATAATCTTCTAGAAGCTATATTATTCTCTGACATCGCATATTTATCTGATAAATAAATAACCTCTTTTATTCCAGATTGAATAATAATTTTCGCACACTCATTACAAGGAAATAAATCTACATATATTTTTGCATTTTCTAAATCCTTTTTACTTCCCCTATAATTCAAAATCGCATTCAATTCAGCATGACATACATATGGGTATTTTGTATCTAAATTTTCTCCTTCTCTTGACCATGGAAATTGATCATCACTAAATCCATTTGGAGCTCCATTATATCCTATTGATAAAATTCTATTATCTTGACTTACAATACATGCACCTACTTGTGTTGATGGATCTTTGCTTCTCATAGCAGATAGCTTTGCTATTGCCATAAAATATTCTTCCCAGCTTATATAATCTGCCCTTTTCTTACTTAAATTATTATCCATATAATTTCCTCCTTATATGGATTATAATACTATATAATTTTATAAATATCAACACTTTATACAATATACATTATCTGATTATTTGGAAAGTATTTTTTCATATTATCCATAAAAAATTGCTCTCCATTTCTCCTATATTCATTTTTATACATATATTTTCCTTTTCCTCTACCAGTCATTAATTCTTTATTATATAAATTAATTGCATTGGGAAACGCTTCTTCATTTATTTTTGTGTGTACAAAGCTATATGTCATAAATATAATTTCAAAAAATACATCTTTTTTTACTTTTTCTGTTAAGTTTTCTGATAATTGTTTTATTAGTTGTAAATATAGTTCTTTCCAATTTTCTACCATAATCACAGGTGCAATAAGAATTCCTATTTTATATCCAGCTTCTTTTAGTTTATTTATTGCCTCAATTCTTCCTTTTAGCCTTGATGTTCCAAATTCTACTTTATTTATTATTTGTTCTGGATTTACACTTACCCTAATAGTAACTTTACCTTTATGGTCTATATCTAATATATCATCTACCATATCAAACTTTGTAGGAAATGTAAGGTGTCCTTTAGGTGTGTTTTTAAAGTTTTCTATTGTCCATGGCAAATTTCCTGTTATTGTATTTTCTAATATTAAATCACTATTACTTCCAATTTCAAATGTTAAATCTTTTTCTGATTTATTGGCTGTTTTTATTATTTTACTTAGCATTTCTTCTCTATTTACAAATAATCTTAGATATGCACATTTGTTATAATTACATACTAAATAGCAATACATGCATGCTGCTGTACATCCAGATGATGTATATGGTACTAGATAATCTGATGTTTTGTGATTTTCTACAAATTTATGTGTTTTTCTTGTGCCTATAATTAGATTTTTTTTCATATCCATAAATTCACTATTTTGTTTTTTTCTCATTTCCTCTATATTATTATGATTTTCTATTTGTACTTTTGGTATATCTTTATATTTCTGTAATAACTTTCTTCCTAAATCATAGTTTTCAATATCTTTTTCAAAATAAATAGCTTTAGGTTTAAACATATTTTCACTCCTTTAAATATATTTTAACCTAAAGCTTTTATTTTATTTATTTTCTAATATAAGTTATATATTCATATTCAAAATTATTTATTCCATCTTCTGGACCTTTTTCTCTAGAAATTTCTTTCCATTCGTCTTCATTTACTTTTGGAAATACTGTATCTCCTTCGTAATCTTTATCTAATTGTGTTATATACATTTTATTGCAATATGGAACTAATAAATTGTATATAATTGCTCCTCCTATTACAAAATGTTCTTGTTCATCATTAATATAATCTTGTAATTCTAAAAGAGAATGTACTACTTTTACATAGTCTGAATCTATATTAAAATCAGGGTTTCTACTTAATATAATGTGTTTTCTTTCTGGTAATATTCCTCCTAAAGACTCGAAAGTTTTTCTTCCCATTATTATTGTATGTCCTAATGTCCTTTCTTTAAATCTTTTTAAATCATCTGGTAATTTCCATAACATTTGATTATCTTTTCCTATTACATTATTTTTTGCTTTTGCTACTATTAAACTTAACATTCTTTTGCTCCTTTTTATATAAGTTTTTAATATTTATATCTTGAATGCGTGAAGCTTTTTCAGGCATTCATTGTTTTACTAGATTTTTCTATTCATTGCATTTTTTCCACCAAAAATACATGGCGAATTACATTTCCAGCCAGGAAATGTACATCTTGCACCTTTAGAATATGGTAATAAATAATTGTATATAATGTCATTATCTTTTACCGCTTCCAAATATTTATCCATTGTTGCTTTTGTTTGTTCCATTACTTCAAGTTGAGCTGCTCCACATAGGCGTTCTGTACATTTAAGAACAAAGTTCTCAACAGTTCCTCTTTCAGTTACTTTAACGCACATTCCTTGAGGATAATACTCTTCTAATGAAGATATGTCTTTTATCCATTCTTTTTCAAGTTCAGTATTTTTTATAATTTTTGGAATATAGTATACTGAATTTTCAGGCAAAGTTATTTCATAAGACAATGTTCTGTGTCTTTGTGCTTGTGCTAATTGTGCAAAGCTAGCTAAATATGTAGTACAATAATTTTCTCCAAATTCTTCTCTTCTTTCTCTTCTAGCAAATAAAGATAATTTTGTACCTTTTAATTCAGAGTTAAGTTCTTCTACTTTTAAATCAGGCATTGCATTTAAAAATTCCCTCATAGCTTGTTTCAATTGTTTAGAAAATGTTGTTTCAGGTTCATTTTTAATATAATCTTCAAACCAACTAATAATAAAATTTAGTTGTTGAAAACTAACCGTATGTGCCATAATTGTCGCTGGTGTAAATACACTTATTAAATAACGTGCATTTTCTTGGGCTAATTTTTGAACTTTCTTTTCATCAAAGTTTGGATACTCCTTGCTTATTACTTCTTTATATATTTGTATCCATTTTTCATATAATTCCTTTTCTTTTTCAGAAGTTTCCATTTTTGTATATCTTGCTGATTTTTCAGAAGTATTATAAATTTTTTCATTATTTAAAATCATTGCAAGAATCTTTGGTATACCTTCAAAGCTTAGACTGTATGTTGCATGTCCAAAAACACTATGGTGCCCTGATTTTAAATTTCCTTGTACTCTTCTTTGCGTTTTTTCTGGCGCTTCTGCAAATAGAGTTTCAAGTGTGTCTGGCAAGTAACATATACCAGCCATTTTTCCTGAAAAGTTTAATGCTTCTTCTTTTGGTAAAACATACCCTAATTTTGTTGATGCCATAACTTTAACCTTCATTTCTGCCCTCTCCTTTTCTAATATATTAATATTATAGGCTGCATAGTTGCAACTTGTTTGCATTATATCATACAGTTTTACATTTTTCTACAATTTTATATAAATTTCTACCCCATTGGTTACAGATGGTTACTAGTCAGCCTGTAACCCCCATTTAGGCACATATTCTTCTTCATGTTCGCCTAGTTCTTGGATATATCCATTTTCTATATTTAATCTATACAAATATTTTTCTATTTCTTCATATTCTTGTTTAGTCAATTTTCTATTAATATCTTCAATATCTTTAGCTTTATATGTAGGAAAATACTGAGCCATAACGCTTACAAACACTTTATTCATATTATCATTAATCCACTTTAATACTCTTCTTGAATTCAAAATATGATTTGGTAAAACTAAATGGCGAATTAGTAAGCCTTTTTTCATTATTCCCTGTTCATTAAAAATAGGATTACCTACTTGCCTATACATTTCTTTTATTGCATCTGTAGCAATTTCAAAATAATTATCCACTTTTGATAAACGTTTTGCTAATAAGTTATCAGAATATTTTAAATCTGGTAAATATATATCAATATATCCTTCTAACATCTTAATAGTTTCCACTTTCTCATATCCATTTGTATTATAAACAATTGGAATTTTTAATCCATTTTTTCTTGCAATTTTTATTGCTTCTATTATTTGTGGAATATAACTTGTAGGTGTTACTAAATTTATGTTTTCAACATTATTTTCTTGTTGTTTAATAAATATATCTGATAATTCTTGTATTGATACTTCTTTTCCCTTGCCTTGTTGACTTATTTCATAATTTTGGCAAAATACACAATTCAAATTGCAATTTGAAAAAAAGACTGTTCCCGAACCATTTTCTCCGCTTATACAAGGTTCTTCAAAATTATGTATTGAATATAATGCGATTTTTACTGTATCTTTTGATTTACATCTTCCTATTTGTCCATTTATTCTATTTATTTGGCAATTATGTGGGCAAATTGTACATTTTTCTAACTCTTTTAACATTTTGTTTAATAAACTCCTTTTATATCTCACATTTATTACAGAAACAATGTTATTAATGTCCGCTTTTGTTCTCTACATTTTTCGACATAAAAATGAGACAAACTTTACCTGTCCCAATTGTCTCATTTTACACTTTCTATATACATTTTGCCGGTCATTTTCCACAATAGTAACTATTTTTGTTGAAAATTTATCTATGTTCTCTTTTATTTTTTCTATTTTAGAACTTTCACTTTCAGTATTTTTTGTTGTTATAATTGTTTCTAATTTCAAATTTCTTATATAAATATTATATTCCATTTCTTGATTATCTGTATTTGAATTTATATCTACATTAATATTTATATTATCATCTTCTTCTGAGCTTTGTATTTCTTCACTATAATCTTCTAAGTATTCTACTATTTCCGCTTCATATCCTCTTTTAGTTCTTTTTATTTCTTTTATAAAGAATAGGTCTTCTAACTCGTTTAGCCCTATTCCTGTAGCTAAATATTTATTTGTGCTTTCATCATAGTATATATACTCTGAGCCTTGTTTTGGAAATTGTTTTGTGAATTCTTTTCCAAATATTTCTATTGCTTTTTCTTGAATCTCTTCATATGTTAATTCATACTGTTCTAAATTTTTCTTTACCACTTCCCATACCCATAAATCTGGTGCTTCATTTATGTTATTAAATTTCGGTAATGCTTCTCCACTTATTTCTTCCCATAGGTATATCTTTGATATAAATTCTTGTATTTTATTTACTTCTACTATTGAGATATTGCTTCTGCTGATGTTTGTTTTATATATATACATTCCTATAAAAATTACTACTAATATGCATATTACTGCTAGTAATTTTTTCATAAGCTTTCATCTCCCACTTTATTGTCTGATTTCAACTTTTTCTTCTACTCCTGTTGCTATTACTGTAACACTTACTTCTTCTCCCATGTCTTCGTCTATTACAGTTCCAAATATTATGTTTGCATCTTCACTTACTTTTTCGTTTACTAATGAGATTGCACTGTTTATTTCTATCAAACTTAATGTTTCGTTTCCTTTTATATTAAATATTATTCCTTTTGCTCCATCTATTTTATTTTCTGTTAATGGATTTTCTATTGCTTGTCTTACTGCTTCTTCTATTTTTTTCTCTCCACTTGCTTTTCCTATTCCCATATATGCTTTTCCTCTATATCCCATTGTTGTTTTTATGTCTGCAAAGTCTATATTGACTTCTCCTATTGAAGTTAATAAGTCTGTTATTCCTGTTATTCCCTGTTCTAGTATTTTATCTGCTATTGAAAACGCATTGTTTAGTGTTATTTTTGAGTCTGTTATTTTTAATAAATTGTCATTTAATACTACTATTAAGTCATCTACATTATTCTTTAATCTTTCTGTTCCTTTTTCTGCTCTTAGTTTTCTAGCTTTTCCTTCAAATGCAAATGGTTTTGTTACTATTCCAATTGTTAGTATTCCCATTTCTTTTGCTATTTCTGCTACTATTGGTGCTGCTCCTGTTCCTGTTCCTCCTCCCATTCCTGCTGCTATAAATACTATGTCTGCTCCTGTTAATATTTGTTTTATTTCTTCTTTATTTTCTATTGCTGCTCTTTCTCCTATTATTTCGTTTGCTCCTGCTCCTAATCCTCTTGTTGTTTGTACTCCTATCTGTAAAGTGTTACTTGTTCTTGATCTTTTTAATGTTCCTGTTTCTGTGTTTATCATATAGAATGATACTCCTTTTACATTGTCTTCTATCATTCTAGTTATTGCATTATTTCCGGCTCCTCCTACTCCAATTACTTTTATCTTTAGCATTTTTTCAACGTCTCTAAGATCGTTCATTGTTAAACTTCCTCCTTGATATCCTTTTGTTTCATTTTGTTTCTTATTATATAAAAAAAACCTTAAAAAAACAACTATTTTTGACTTTTTTGTTAATTTTATATTGAAATGTTGTAGTTTAGGTTATAGAAAATTAAACTATATTATTTAAATATAATTCGTAAATTTTATCTAACTTTTCATAATTTTCTGAAATTTCTTGTTCAAGCTTGGATACATAATTGTTAATTTCATTGTATATACCAGTAAATTTCTTCGTATATTTTGCCTATCATCTCAAGTAAAATAACACCGCTGACAAGGTGTTTATCTAAACAGTTATAATTTAAAATAGGCAACAAAAAAATCAACCAGATTTTATTTTCTGATTGATTTTTGTATCAATCTGTTCAATTTAATTCGAACAGAAACGTTGTTGGTGCCTTAGCTGTGGTTATTTGCGAAAAAACATACTCCCACACTTGCACCATTTCCGATTATCGACTGTATACACATTTTATCATATAATTTATAAAATGTATACTCCCAAAATGAAATTTATTTAAATAAATATTCCTCTTTTAGTAATTCTGCTACTACATTATCACAAAAATAATTATATAAGTCATAATACTCTTTTACTTGATTTGGCAATTTTACTAAATCTTTTTGATGTTTTTCAATTAATCTATCAATATCTTCATCTGTTCTTGCTTTGTTAAATTCTTCTTTTTGTGCAACAATTTTCATGCTTTCTATTAATTTTTTTCGTTGTTCTATAAAATAGTCTATATTATTAATATTTCCATAATGAAATAACATCTGTAAAATCATGTTTACGATTCCATTAACTACAAACATTTCTGTTGTAGTTTCTAAGTTTGATTCACATATCTTCTTAAAATTCTCATAAGTATATAAATTTGTCATAGTTTCAGATATTTTAGCATTCATATCAATTGGCTTTTTGAATTTTATATGTGCAAAAAGATATATGTATCAGCCAATAATTCTTCTCTTTTTTTCTCATCTATTCTTTCTAAAATATTATAAAAATATTTTAATGTATTATATTGTAAAGATTTTATATAACTTATATGGTATGGATTCATCAATTCTACTATATTAGTGTTACTTTTTATTTTATACTTGTGTAATAAATCAATATGATTATTTAGCAATTCTTCTAAATCTTTATTCTCCCAAGTTTTAATCTTAAAAGAAGAGGTGTCTTTAATTTTTTC
Source organism: uncultured Clostridium sp. (assembly GCA_947573555.1). Taxonomy (GTDB): domain Bacteria; phylum Bacillota; class Clostridia; order TANB77; family CAG-508; genus CAG-269. Next base: position 41,791 of record CANPFO010000007.1, read on the forward strand.
AAGATATTGTTTACAAGAATTAGATAGAAAATTAGATGAAATAATTAAAAGTTTATCCACTTTTTCTACTGAAGCCCAAGTGATAGCATTACTTATTTTATCAGCTGGAACACCCTTTTCATAATGTTTGCATTCAATATACCATTTTTCTTCATATACTTTTTTATCAATATCTGTAATTATTAAACTTGCTTCAATATCTCTTCCACTATCAGATGGACTACTAGTTTTTCCTGTTCCTTTTCTCCAATTTATATTTTTAAAACCTAATTTTAATAATAAATCATAACATAGTTCTTCAAAATCAGTGGGACTTAATTCATTTAAATCTATCATATTTTTCCTCTTCTTTATATATTTTCTAAAATTTCATTCAATACTTTTTCTCTGTCTTTTGAAGTATCAATATATTTTATTCCATATTTAGGGCATTCTATTTTCAACATTTCATTACAATTATACCAATCTTGAGCATGTTCTAGTAAATAGCCTTTTGATAAACCATAAGTCCAACTTTCTTTTGTATCATATGTAATACATTGATTTACCATATCTTCTGCTTTAAAGTTTCCTAATCCTAAACATAACACTATTG
>CANPFO010000008.1 GCA_947573555.1 uncultured Clostridium sp.
TCATCAATTGACCAAACCAAGGTCTAGTAAAAGTACTTCCGTTAGTATTCAAAATATCTAAAATATATTGATGGTTTAGTAAATTATTAATTGGAGCATTTTTATCTTCCATAATTTTTGAAAGCATACCTTTAACCTTAGCCAAATAAGTAGGATTATGAGTCTTAGGATAAGGAGACTTTTTCCTATCAACAATTTCACTAGGTAAAAAATCTTTACAAATATATCTAAGCAAACCTTTTTCACGACCCTTTAAAGATTTCATCTCCCAAGGAATATTCCAAACATATTGAGCTAGTCTATAGTCGCAAAAAGGAACTCTAAGCTCTAAACCATTATACATAGCCATTCTATCAGAACGATCTAAAAGAGTTTGCATAAACCAATTTAAAGTGAGATAAGAAATCTTTCTTTTCTCAGCAGTTTCTTCTGTATCAGTATCTAAAATTTCAACATTAGATAAACTTTCATTATATCTATAATCAACATAACTTTTTAAATTAACCTTAGAACCTATGGTAGGATTTAATAATTTTTGTCTTTCGCTAATCGCAAGAGACCAAGGAAAAGTTCCACTATTTAAGCTATCTTCACGGAAGAACCATGGATATCCGCCAAAAATTTCATCTGCGCATTCTCCAGTTAAAGATACAGTCATCTCCTTTTTTACGTGTTTGCAAAATAGAAGTAAAGAGGAATCAATATCAGACATACCAGGCATATCTCTTGCAACCATTGCATCTTCTAAATACTCAGCTAATTCTGGAGTGTCAATAACAATACTATGATGGTTAATAGGTAAATTTTTACTCATTAAATTTATATAATAATTATCAGAATTTGGCTGAAAATCGCTTTTAACAAAGTTTTTATCATTATCTACATAATCGATAGAATAAGTATCTAAAGGTGGTAATCCTTGCTCTTGACAATAATTAGCAGCAAACTTTGTAATTATACTTGAATCTAATCCACCAGAAAGAAATGTACATAATGGAACATCAGAAACAAGCTGCCTTCTAATTGTATCTTCCAATAAAAATTTTACTTTAGAACAAGTTGCTCCTAAACTTTCTGTATGAGGCTCAGATTTTAACTTCCAATACTCATTAATATGTAGTCCAGAATCATTAAAAATAGCATAATGGGCAGGCTTAATCTCATAAATATCTTTGAAAACTGTTGTTCCAGGAGTATGAGCTGGACCAATTCCAAATAATTCACTTATGCCTTGACTATCCAATGTCTTTTCGACACCAGGGTACTCAAATAGTGCCTTTATTTCAGATGCAAAAATTAAACTTCCATTTTTTAAAGTATAAAATAAAGGCTTTACTCCAAAATGGTCTCTTCCAATAAATAACTCTTTTTTTCTAGAATTCCAAATAGCAAAACTAAAAATACCATTAAGATAATTAACAACATCATTTCCATAGTAAATATAAGCCTTTAAAAGAACCTCGGTATCACTATGACCTTTAAACGAAAAATTATTTTCAAGTAAAGTCTCTTTTAATTCTTTTGTATTATAGATTTGACCATTATATACAATAACATACTCACCATATGAATATTTTTCTATCATAGGTTGTTTTCCATTTTCGGCATCTATAACAATTAAACGTTTATGAGCTAAACATACATTTTTACCAACATAATAACCATCTTCATCAGGACCTCGTTTTGATAGAGTAGAATTCATATCAAGCAAAACATTTTTCATATTTGATATATCGTTCTTAAAGCTAGCGAATCCAGCAAATCCACACATAAAATACCTCCATTTTTATAAATTGCATTTTTACATTATATGTTCATTCACAAAAAAGTTGATGAAAAGAGTAAAAGTAATTGAAACTTTTTTATAGCTATGATAAGATATAAAAAATTTTAATAGGAGAAAGAAAATGAATGTAGAATTAGTAGGAACAGGTGCTATGTACACTCAATATAACAGTGCATGCACACTTATAAATGATGAATTAATAATAGATATGCCAAATGGAACATTCAAACAGTTATTAAAAACAGGACACAATGTAAAAAAAATAAAGACTATAGTAGTTACACACCTTCATGGAGACCACACAGCTGATATACCATTCTTTTTAAAACATATATTTAACATAGAAAAATCTAAGGAATTAATAACCATAATAGGACCTATGGGAATAGAAAATAAATTAATTGAGTTATTTGCTGCATATAAATTTGAAAACAAATCAGAAATTGAAACAAATTTTAATATTAAATTTATAGAAATAAATGAAAGTATGGAATTAAAAGATATAAATAGTTATAACATTCAAGCAATAGAAGTGTCACATGGAGTGGAGAAACCAGCTTATGGCTATATAATTAATAACAAATTAGGACTGACTGGCGATACTGGAATTTGCATAGGTGTTGAAAAAATTATGCAAAATTCTTCAATTATGGTAGCAGATGCATCATTTATTGAAGGAGACTATAGTCATATGGGAATTGACAATATAGAATATCTTGCAAACAAATATAATCATACAATAATAACAACACATTTAAGGGATAATACTAGAGAAGAATTATTAATAAGAAATATAGAAAATGTAATAGTAGAAGAAGATTGGTACAAATTTCAAATATAAACTTTGTAAAAAATACAAAACTTATATTAAATAACAGTTGACAAAAATAAAAAAAAAATGTATAATTTTAAGGTACAAAAAACGAAAAAATTCAAATAGATATAAAAATATATCTTTAAGCAAAGGGGGAATAGAAATGGCACAACCAAAAAGAAGATGGTCAAAAGCAAGAACACACTCAAAAAGAGCAACTTGGAAAAAAGAACAACCAAATTTTGCAACATGTTCAAATTGTCATGAACCTGTAATGCCACACAGAGTTTGCGCAAGTTGTGGATATTATGATGGAAAACAAGTAGTTGCAAAAAAAGAAACTGAAAATGCATAATAAGTAATAATGAAATAGCATAATTTAGTGCTATTTTTTCTTTGAAAGAAAAGTCTTACAATTCACACTATTTTACAAAAAAACTGAAAATGTATATACATTTTTTTATTGTTATGATATTATAAAAAAAACAAAAGAAAGAGAGGGAGTATTATGTTTGAAAAATTTTTAAAAAGATCAAGTTGGACAGACATAGTTATTTCAATAATATTTGTACTATTTGGAGCACTATTAGTTGCAAAACCAAATGAAACACTTGGAGCAATTTCAATAATATTAGGCATTGTATTTATATCCATGGGGGTTTTAAAATTAGTAGAATATTATACTTCAGAAACAAGAGATGAAGATTATTTGTTAACTATGGCATTAATAGCTGTAATATTTGGAGTTATTGTATTATTTGCATCAAATACAATAGTATCTTTATTTAGAATAATATTAGGAACATGGATAATAGCAACTGGAATAATGGATTTACAAACAATACTAATGTGGAAACAAGTAAAATCACCATTTTGGACAATTTCATTAATGTTTTCTATATTAATGATGTTAGCTGGAATTATGATTTTAGTAAATCAAAATATATTACTTACAACATTAGGAATAATAATAGTATTTTATGGTGTATTAGATATTATTGATAGAATAATATTTATGAGAAAAATACAAGACGTTATAAAAAAATACTAATAAAACTGAAATTAGTGAAAGTTTGTAGAACTTTACTATAATATAAAAAAGAATGGCGGTTCAAAAGAACCGCCATTAAAAGTCACTCTATAGAACTTGTATGTAATTATATAGAGCCTAAGTAAATCCCGAGGAATATTTCCACCGAAGCATTCCCAACCTCCTTTTTTAAGACCGACTTGATTTTTTTATCACCGCTATTTGTCCGCTAGCGCTAATGCGTGCGGTTCTTGCGGGGCCTTGTCTTATACTTTATAAAGCTATACAAAACCTGATGCCATTCGTCTCCTCCTCTTAGCACTCCCGAGTGCCGCCGGTTCAAATCTTAAAAAATTTGTAAGTTAAAATTGCAATAGGATTTCCACGAATCATATGTCTTACCTCCTTATGTTTATTTGTTCGATTCGATGTTTCATACTGTGAACATACTCTCATTATAACAAATATTTTTCTGATTGTCAACATAAAATGGAAAAATTTCCAAAAAAAATTTAAAAATCTTGCAAAAAATAACAAAATATAATAAAATATACGCATATTGGAGGAGAAATAAGTTGGAAACAAAAAAAGAAATAGAAGAACAAAAAGAATACATAAAAAAGGTAAAAGAAATAAATCAAAACAAAAATCAAAAATATAGTATACTAACAATGGGATGTCAACTAAATGAAAATGATTCAGAAAAGCTATGTGGAATGTTAGAAGAAATGGAATATACAAAAACAGACGATCAAAACGAAGCAGACATAGCTATTTTTAATACATGTTGTGTAAGAGAAAATGCAGAAGATAAACTATTTGGAAAACTTGGGGAACTTAAAAAAATTAAAGAACAAAAGGGAACCATAATAGCAATAGGTGGATGCATGATGCAAGAAAATCATATAACAGATAAAATAAAAACAAGTTATCCATATACAGATATCATATTTGGAACACATACATTGCATAAGTTGCCAGAGAACATATATAAGGTTTTAAAAGAGAAAAAAAGACAAGAAGACATACTAGATATAGATGGAAAAATATATGAAGGATTGCCAATAAAAAGAGAAAGCAACATAAAAGCATCAGTAACAATAATGAATGGATGCAACAACTTTTGTAGTTACTGCATAGTTCCATATGTAAGAGGAAGAGAAAGAAGTAGACAGCCAAAAGCAATAATAGAAGAAGTAAAAGAAATAGCAAAACAAGGATACAAAGAAATAACTTTATTAGGTCAAAATGTAAATTCATATTTACGAGTAGAGTCCGAAAAAAATATAGAATTTGAACCATATGAAGGAGTAAACTCATTTTCAACACTATTAAAAGCAATAAATAAAATTGATGGAATAGAAAGAATAAGATTTGTATCACCACACCCAAAAGACTTTACAGATGATGTAATAGAAGCAATAGCAGAATGTGATAAAGTATGCAAATTAGTACATTTACCATTACAATCAGGAAATACAAAAGTATTAAAAGAAATGAACAGAAAGTACACAAAAGAACAATACTTAAACTTAGTAGAAAAAATGAAAGCAAAAATACCAGGTTTAACATTATCAACAGACATTATAGTAGGATTTCCAGGAGAAACAGATGAAGAATTTGAAGACACATTAGATGTTGTAAAAAAAGTAAAATTTGAACAAGTATATATGTTCATATATTCAAGAAGAGTAGGAACACCTGCAGATAGAATGGAAAATCAAGTACCAGAAGAGCTTAAACATAAAAGATTTGACAAATTAAAAGCTTTAGTAGAAAGTCAAATAGAACAAAATAATCAAAAATATATTGGAACAATACAAAAAGTATTGGTAGAAGGAACAAGTAAAAATAATGAAAATATGCTTACAGGAAGAACAGATAGTAATAAAGTAGTTATTTTTAAAGGTAATACGAATTTAATTGGAACAATACAAAATATAAAAATCACATCTGAACATATGTGGTATTTGAAAGGAGAATTTATGAGTGAATATTCAAATCTAGATACAGCAATAGAGATAATGGCATATAAAATTTCAAATTGTGTAAAAATGTCTCAAGAAAATGATAAATATAAAAAGCAGTTAGAAATACTAAGAAAAGAAAGAGACGAAATGTATAATGGAAATATGGAAATAGTTAATAAAATAATAGAAGTGTATGGTAAAGAATTAAAAGAAATGTATTATAATAATTAATAATAGCATTATGAGAGGAAGTAAAAATATGGATAAACAAATAAAGGAAAAATATAAATTATCACAAGAAGAACATGAAAGAATTAGTAAACAAATAAAGCAAGAATTATTTAATAATGTAAGTAAACAAGAAAATCCAATATCAATTATAGTTGGAGGACAACCAGGATCAGGAAAAGGAGCAGTTATTTCATATTCAAAAAATCAATGTGAACAAAAAGGAAGAAGCAGTATAATTATAACAACTGATGAATATAAGCCATACCATCCAGATTCTATAGAAGTCGCTAAAAAATATCCAACAGAATATGTTGAAATAATAGAACAAGATGCAGGATTATGGACAGGAGAGATGTTGAAACACGCTATTGATAATAAATATAATTTTATTTTTGAAGGAACATTAAAAAATGATAGAATATTAGAAAGAATAAAAGAATTAAAGCAAAATGGATTTTATGTAATAGTAAGAGCCTTAGCAGTACCAAGAATGGAGAGTTTAATAGCTATACATGAAAGATACGAAAATCAAATAGAAAATATGGGATGGGGTAGATTAATATCTATAGAACATCACAATACTGCATATGATAATATACCACAAGTAATTGACACAATAGAAAAATCAGGACTATGTACAGTAGAGATATTTAAAAGAGGCAAAAAAATAAATCAACCACAAAGAGTTTATTCAAGCAAAATTGATAAAAAAATATATCCAACAGCAAGAGTTGCACTTGAGGAGTATAGAGAATTAGAAACATTTAAGACACAACTAACAGCGAAAAGTAGAATAGAAAAGTTAAAAGAGGCATTCTTAAAGAGAAATGCAACTAATAAAGAAATGCAGCAGTTAGATGAATTAGAAGACTATATGCATATGATATGTATAGATAATAGTAATGAAATAACAAAGTAAAATAACTTTAGAATAGAAAGGAAAAGTATAATTATGGCAGAATATTCACCTATGATGCAAAAATATCTTGAAACAAAACAACAATACCAAGATTGTATATTATTTTATAGATTAGGAGATTTCTACGAAATGTTCTTTGATGATGCTATAACTTCATCAAGAGAGTTAGAACTTACTTTAACAGGAAAAGATTGTGGTCAAGAAGAACGAGCACCAATGTGCGGAATACCACATCATGCAGCAGAAATGTATGTTTCAAGATTAGTTGCAAAAGGATATAAAGTAGCAATATGTGAACAATTGGAAGACTCAAAAGATGTCAAAGGCATAGTTAAAAGAGGTGTTATAAGAGTAGTAACTCCAGGGACTTTAGTTGAAAGCAATATGCTAGAAGAAAGAAAAAACAATTTTATAATGTCAATCTTTAAATCAGGAATTTACTTTGGAATTAGTGTATGTGATATTTCAACAGGTGAATTTTATTCTGCTGAAATAAAAGATAATCAGAATTTTCCATTGGTTTTAGATGAAATAGCAAGATATATGCCATCGGAGCTTGTAATAAATAGCATGATGTCAGACTGCTCAGAAGAAATGGACAAAATAAAAGAAAGATTTGATTGCTATGTAACTAGATTTAATGATAAATTTTTTTCAGATGATATAGAAAAAATAAAATATAGATTTAATTTTGTAGATAATAACCAAAAAGAAATTGAAAACATAATAGATAAAACCTTAGCAGTTTGCTCAATAAATGCATTAATTGAATATATAGAACAAACTCAAATGACAACATTGCAACATATAAATAAAATTACAATTTATAATATTTCAAAATACATGTCTCTTGATATAAATGCAAGGAGAAATTTAGAAATAACAGAAAAAATGAGGGATAAATCAAAAAAAGGAACTCTTTTGTGGGTTTTAGATAAAACTTCTACATCAATGGGAGGAAGAACACTAAGAAGATGGCTAAATGACCCTCTTATAGACACTAGAGAAATTAATAAAAGGTTAAATTCAGTAAAAGAGTTAAAAGATGAAGTTATTCTAAGAGGAGATATTATAGAAAATCTTAAAAAAGTATATGATATAGAGCGTTTAGCTGGAAAAATGGCTTATGGTAATGCAAATGCTAGAGATATGATAACTTTAAAAAATTCATTATCAAAACTTCCAGAATTAAAAGAAGTTTTATCAAATACAAAAGCTGAAATGTTAAGAGATTTATTTGAAAACTTAGATGAGCTACAAGACATATATGAACTAATCGAAAAATCTATAATAGAGGAACCACCAATGACTATTAAAGATGGTGGGATCATAAAACTAGGATATGATGATGAAATTGATAAATTAAAAACAGCTACAACTGAAGGAAAGAATTGGATTATTAAATTAGAATCTGATGAAAGAGAAAAAACAGGAATAAAAAATCTTAAAGTAGGATTTAATAAAGTATTTGGATATTTTATTGAAGTTACAAAATCAGGATTAGACCAAGTTCCAGACAGATTTATAAGAAAACAAACATTAACAAATGCAGAAAGATATATAACAGAAGAACTAAAAAACTTAGAAAATCAAATTTTAGGAGCAGAAGAAAAAGTTGTAAATTTAGAATATAATGCATTTACACAAATAAGAGAAGAAATAGCAAAAAATGTTAAAAGACTTCAAAAATCAGCAAATGTAGTTTCAACTTTAGATGTTCTTACATCTTTTGCACAAGTTGCAGAAGATATGAATTATTGTATGCCAAAGGTTGATGATTCTGGAATTATAGATATTAAAAATGGAAGACATCCAGTAATAGATAAAATGCTAGGAACAGGAATGTTTGTTGAAAATGATACATTTTTAGATAAAGAAGACAATAGATTATCTATTATAACTGGACCTAATATGGCAGGTAAATCTACATATATGAGACAAGTTGCAATAATTGCGTTAATGGCACAAGTTGGAAGCTTTGTTCCTGCAACAGAAGCTAGAATAGGTGTTGTTGACAAGATTTTTACAAGAGTTGGAGCATCAGATGATTTAAGTATGGGACAAAGTACTTTTATGGTAGAAATGATGGAAGTTGCGACTATATTAAAAGAAGCAACATCAAACAGTTTAGTAATATTAGATGAAATAGGAAGAGGAACTTCAACTTATGATGGATTATCAATCGCTTGGGCTGTTGCAGAATTTATAGCTGATAAAGAAAAGTGTGGAGCTAAAACATTGTTTGCAACACATTATCATGAACTTACAGAATTAGAAAATAAGCTAGAAGGTGTTAAAAATTATAATATAGCAGTAAAGGAAAAAGGAGAAGATATAATCTTTTTAAGAAAAATTTTAAGAGGTGGTACAGATGAAAGCTATGGTATTCACGTAGCTCGCCTTGCAGGAGTTCCAAAAGTTGTTACTCAAAAAGCTGATGAAATTTTAAAAGGTTTGGAAAGAAAAAATATTTTGAATGATAAAAAACAAGAGAATAAAAAGGCTGTTGAGGGACAATTTGATATGTTTAATTATAAGCTTGCTGAAATTGCTCACGAAATTGATAAGGTTAATTTAAATGAGTTAACACCAATTGATGCATTAAACACATTGGTTAAAATTAAAGAAAAAATAAAATAACAAGATAAGGGGACGTTCCTTAAAATCCCTTTAAATAGGGACTAGAGGACACTCCTTCCAAAAGGATAAATACTCTTTTCCTATGTTCCATATATGTACCAGCCTATTAGTATATGAAAAATATATGATAACGCTTGATTGGAATGAAAAATAGAAGTTGTTATATAAGAAGTTGAGGAATGTTCACGCAAAAAGTGATATCACTTTTGGGCTGAGTGAAAGAGGCTCTAACTTCTTATATTACAACTTCTTTTTGAGTAGAATGAACAAGTTATCATATATTTTTCATATACTAATAGGCTGGTACATATATGGAACATAGGAAAAGAGTATTTATCCTTTTGGAAGGAGTGTCCTCTAGTCCCTATTTAAAGGGATTTTAAGGAACGTCCCTTTTTTCCTATAAATTATCAAATAATATTTTTTCTTTATCTTTATTCATTTCAACCAAAGGTAATCTAGGCAAACCAAAATCAAAACCAATTTTATTCAAAGCAGACTTAACAGGAATAGGGTTAACATCTGAGAATAAAGAATTAATTAAAGGCAAGCTTTTTAATTGCATATCTCTAGCCAAGTTCAAATTACCATTTAAATAATTATAAACAATATCATGTGTATATTTAGGTTTTACATTAGATAAAACAGAAATTACACCTAAACCACCAAGTGAACAAATAGGGATAATTTGGTCATCATTTCCAGAATAGATATATAAATTATCACCACACAAATTTGCAATTTGAGCAACTTGAGAAATATTACCACTAGCTTCTTTTATTGCAACAATATTACTAATTTTAGATAATTCCCAACAAGTTTCAGGATTAATATTTAAACCAGTTCTACTAGGAACATTATATAAAACAATTGGAATATTAATACTATTAGAAATTTTTTCATAATGAGTAATTAAACCTGTTTGAGAAGTTTTATTATAATAAGGTGTAACAAGTAAAACTGCATCGACACCTAAATCTTGAGCAGCTTTTGACATTTCAATAGCGTCTTTTGTATTATTTGAACCAGTTCCAGCAATAACAGGAATTTTTCCGTTAGCAACACGTACAGCACATTTTATGACTTCCATTTTTTCATCTTTTGTCATTGTAGAGCTCTCACCAGTAGTACCACAAACAACTAGAGCATCAATATTATTTTCAATTTGGAAATTTAAAAATTTCTCAAACTCTTTAATGTTTACACCATATTTATTAAAAGGTGTAGGAACCGCAGAAGCAGCACCTTTAAAAATAACTTTTTTCATACAAAATCTCCTTACAAATTAATTTGATTTTTAAGTTTTGAGATTTTTGATAGGTAGCCAATACAATGAACAACACTTCCCATATTATTATAAAATATATTGTAATTCGTTCAATAAATTCAAAAAGAAGTTTTAATATAAGAATTTGAGCCTCTTTCACTCAGGCTAAAAACTATTAATATATATTTTTTTTAAACTTTGAATGTGACGGAAATAAATTTAAAACTTCTTAATTATTTTATGGAAAGAGTTCACGAGTGTAACGAAGTGGAAGGGTGCCATAAAATAATTTTAGAAGTTTTTGATTTATGTATGGAGCCGAAAATGTTTAAAAAAAATATATATTAATAGTTTTTCCCGTGAACATTCCTCCAATTCTTATATAACAACTTCTATTTTTCATTCCTTTCAATCATTACAATATATTTTATAATAATATGGGAAGTGTTGTTCATTGTATCGGCTACCTATCAAAAATCTTAAAACTTAAAAATTTTATTGCAATAAATAGTATCTTTATGTTATAACTATATTATGATAAAGAGGTGTAACAAATGATAAATAATAACGAAACACAAATAAGAAAACGAAATATGAAACTATACTCAATATATAGAAGCATATCAAGAGATTTAATTTTTTTCTATGCAACAGAATTTCTATTTTTAACACAAGTTAAAAGCATAACTGCATCAGAAATAGTATTAAAAGCATCATTTTATGCACTATTTATGGTATTGTTTCAAATACCAGCAAATATATTAACAGACAAAATAGGAATAAAGAAAAGTGTAGTATTTGGAAATATATTTGGAACAATATATTTAATAATGATTATGTTTGCACAAGATTTAAAAGGATTAATAATAGCAGAAATTTTTTGTGCATTATGTTTTTCTATAAAAGATATATCAGATACAACACTTTTAAATATGTCAGTTCCTGATGGAAAGCAAAAAGGAGATATTTTTTCAAAAATAGAAGGAAAAGGAAGCAAAAACTATTATTACATAAATGCAATTACAGCAGTTTTATCAGGATTTTTATATACAATAAATCCATATATACCAGTAATTTTTGCAACTATAATATCAATATTTGCAACTATATTATCATTTGGATTTGAAGAGATAGACAATGAAAATAAAATTAAACAAAATAGCATAAAAGAATATGTAATAGAATTAAAAGATTCATTCAAATTTATTACAAAATCAAATAGATTAAGAAGTTTAATATTATATTCTGGAATAATGTGGGGGATATTTGCATTAGTAAGTACATATAGAGTAAGTTTATTAGAAGACATAGGAACATCTGCTACTTGGATTGCTATTATAGCAGCAATTGTCGGAATAGGAACAGGAATTGGCTCAAAATATCAGTTAAAATTACATAATAGATTTAAAAATAGAACATTATCAGTAATATCAATAAGTATGACTATGATGGTTTTTTTAACAGGAATAGTAGGTATAACGAAATTAAGCCCTAATATTATAATGATTTTAGTGTTAGTTTTCAATACAATAATAAATATAAATAAAGGTATGTTTGAAGTTTTAGTAACAAGGTATTTAAGCAATTTTGCACATGACAAAATTCTTCCTAAAATATATTCAATAAATGCAATAAGCAGAAATGTTTTTAGAATGATAATAGGAGTTTTAGGCTCATATTTATTAGGAATTACAAATACTGCACACGCAGAAATACTAATAGGAATTATTGCTGCAATTATAACTATTGCATTAATTAGCTATATGAAAACAAGAATAGGGTTAAAACCAGAAGAATATAAGAAGGACGAAATAAAATTTGATATTTAATGAAAAATATGATATAATTTACAATATTATTTAAAAAGGAGAAAAAGGATGGACAAAAAGAGAATATTAACAGGTGATAGACCAACAGGAAAGTTACATATAGGACATTATTTTGGTTCATTAAAAACAAGATTAGAAATGCAAGAAAATCCAGAATATGAACAATTTATATTAATAGCAGATGTTCAAGCATTAACAGATAATTTTGATAATCCTGAAAAAGTAAGAAAAAACGTAAGAGAAGTAGCAATAGACTATTTATCAGTTGGAATAGACCCAAATAAAACAACAATATATATACAATCCATGATACCAGAAACAGCGGAATTAACAGTGTTTTACTCAAATTTAGTTACAATAGCGAGACTACAAAGAAATCCAACGGTCAAAACAGAAATTGCTCAAAAAAAAGACTTGTTTGGAGAGAGTGTAACATATGGATTTTTAGGATATCCAGTAAGCCAAGCAGCAGATATAACAACATTTGAAGGAGAATTAATACCAGTAGGCGAAGATCAAGAACCATTAATAGAGCAATGTAGAGAAATAGTCAGAAAATTTAATAGTATATATGGAGAAGTATTAAAAGAGCCAAAAGCAGTTTTATCAACAGCAAAAAGAATAAAAGGATTAGATGGAAATGATAAAATGGGTAAATCATTAGGAAATGCAATATATCTATCAGATAGTGAAGAAGAAATAACAAAAAAAGTAATGAGTGCAGTAACAGATCCAAACAGAATAAAAAAAGATGACTTAGGGAATCCTGATATATGTATGGTTGCATATTATCACAACTTATTCACACCAAAAGAAGAAGTAAAAAAAGTATGCGAAGAATGTAAAGCCGGAAAACGTGGATGTGTAGCATGCAAAAAACAATTAGCATCAAATATTATAAAAGAACTAAAGCCAATAAAAGAAAAAAGAGAATATTATGAAACTCATCCTGAAGAAGTAGATAAAATTTTAATTGAGGGAACAGAAAAAGCAAGAAAAGTTGCAAAAGAGACAATGAAAAAAGTTAAAGAAGCAATGATGTTAGATTATTTTAAAAAGTAAATATAAAAATAAGAAGGCGGAAGGTGATTTGGATTGGATAAAACAAATATAACACAAAAAGAACAATTTGAACGATTTTTTTTCTATGGAATAGAGAATAAAGAAGAGGTAAAAGAAGGAATTATATATTTTTCAACTGGCAAAATATATAAAGATTATTCTTGTAGTATATTATATAATATTCCTAATGAAATAATAGAAAGCCAAATTATATTAGAATCTAGTAGAAAATATAAGCATTTTTATAGATTTGTTACTTTAAATGATTTTCATAGTGACAATTATACAATGGATGTAGATATAGATACATTAAAAGCAGAACTTGAAGCAAAAATGGAACAATTAAAAATGCAAAAAAAAGTCAATATAAGTAAAGCTGGAGTATTCTTTACAAGAGAAAGAAGCCAAGAATTAGAAGGCGATGAGAGATATGTATATGGAGAAGGCTTAAAAGGAGAAAAAGGCTGGACAAAACAAATTTATGAAATTTTAGAAAAGCTAGAAAAATTAGAAATGACAGATAGTAATAAGTATTATGAATATTGGTTATTAACAAAATATACAAGAGCTATGAATAGACAAGATGAACAAGAAGCCTTAAAAATAAAAAAGATTATTGAATCTTTAAGAGAGAAGGAAGATACTGAAAGATGAGACAAAGGGGACAGGTTTTGTTTGTCTCACAATTAGAATAGTATTTTGTCGAAATATATAACAAAGATAATATTTGACAAAAGTTGACAAAAATAGTGAGACAAACAAAACCTGTCCCTTTTGTCTCAGAAGGAGAGAAAATGTTTACAGATTATACAAAAATAATAATAAAGTCAGGAAATGGAGGAAATGGAGCAGCAACATTTAGAAGAGAAAAATACGTAGCTGCTGGAGGGCCAGATCGGACGGAGATGGAGGAAATGGAGGAAATATCTATTTTCAAGTTGATAAAGATAAAAATACATTGGTAGATTTTAGATACAATAAAAAATTTAGAGCTAAAGATGGCGAAAATGGTAGTGGAAGTCATTGCAATGGAAAATATGGAGAAGATTTATACATTAAAGTTCCAATAGGGACAGTAATAAAAGATGCAGAAACAGGAAAAGTGGTTGCAGATTTATCAGAAGAAAATCAAAAAGAGTTAGTCTTAAAAGGAGGAAGAGGTGGAAGAGGAAATTCACACTTTGCAACAGCAACAAGACAAGCTCCTAGATTTTCAGAAGATGGTGAAAAAGGTGAAGAAAAAGAAATAGTACTAGAACTTAAATTACTAGCAGATGTAGGACTTTTAGGTTTTCCAAATGTAGGAAAATCAACATTTTTATCAACAGTTACAGATGCAAGACCTAAAATTGCAAATTATCATTTTACAACTATAAATCCAAATTTAGGGGTAGTAAGAACAAAAAATAGTGATGGTTTTGTAATTGCAGATATACCAGGAATTATAGAAGGTGCAAGTGAAGGAGTGGGACTTGGAATTGAATTTTTAAGACATATTGAGAGGACAAGACTTCTTCTACATTGTATAGATGTTTCAGGACAAGAAGGAAGAAATCCGGTAGAAGATTATTATACAATAAACAAAGAATTAGCTAAATATAGCGAAAAGTTAACAAAACGAAAACAGATACTAGTTGCAACTAAAATCGATAGCATGCAAGATGATTCCAATTATAAAGAGCTAGAAGAACTTGCAAAGAAAGAAAATTTGGAATTATTTAAAATATCATCAGTAACAGGCGAAGGCGTAGAAAAATTAATAGACCATATAGCAGATATACTAAAAACATTACCTAAAGAAGACTTAATAGAAATTGAGGACAAAGTAGTATACACACTTAAAGACAAGCAACAAGAATGGGAAGCTTATGAAGAAGATGGCATTTTCTATGTAAAAGGTAGAGCTGTTGATAGACTAATGGGTAGAATAAACATAGAAGACAATGAGTCTATGTACTATTTACAAAAATGTTTAAAAAATATGGGAATAGATGAGAAACTGAAAGAATTAGGAGTATGTGAAGGAGATACTGTTAAGATTTCAGACTGGGAACTTGAATGGTATGAGTAAATTTAAAAATAATAGAATCTTGCGTCGATAGAATTATTAATAAATATAAGTAATAGGAGAGATTAAAATGAGTGAAAATCAAAATAATAATGAACAAATTGAAGAATTAGATATAAACAATCTAATGCAAATTAGAAGAGATAAATTAAAAGAATTACAAGAACAAGGAAAAGATCCTTTTGAAATAACAAAATTTAATAGAACAAATTCAGCAGGAGAAATAAAATCAAACTATGAAAATTTTGAACAAAAGGATGTTACAGTGGCTGGTAGAATTATAGCAAAAAGAATAATGGGTAAAGCATCATTTTGTACAATACAAGATAGTGATGAAAAAATTCAAAGCTATGTAAGTATAAATGATTTAGGTGAAGAAAGCTATAAAGCTTTTAAAACATATGATATAGGAGATATAATAGGAATAACAGGATTTGTATTTAAGACAAAAACAGAAGAAATATCTGTACATGCAAAAGAAGTAACATTGCTCTCAAAATCTTTAAGACCATTACCAGAAAAATTCCATGGGTTAAAAGACACTGATTTGAGATATAGACAAAGATATGTAGATTTAATAATGAATCCAGAAGTAAAGAAAACATTTGAAATAAGAAGTAAAATAATTACTGAAATAAGAAGTATTTTAAATGAAAAAGGATATTTAGAAGTTGAAACACCAATATTAAATACAATATCAGGTGGAGCAACAGCAAAACCATTTATAACACATCACAATACATTAGATTTACAAATGTATTTAAGAATTGCTACAGAATTAAATCTAAAAAGATTAATTGTTGGTGGATATGACAAAGTATATGAAATGGGAAGAATATTTAGAAATGAAGGAATGGACATTAGACATAATCCAGAATTTACAACAATAGAATTATATGCAGCATATGAAGATTATAATGATATGATGGATATAACAGAAGAAATATTTACAAAATGTGCTATGAAAGTATTAGGAACAACAAAAATTACATATCAAGGACAAGATATCGATTTAACACCAGGATGGAAAAGAATAACTATGATAGATTCAATAAAAGAAGCTTGTGGAGTAGATTTTAATGAAATAAACTCAGATGAAGAAGCTGTTGCACTTGCTAAAGAAAGAGGATTAGAAATACCAGATAAAACAAAGGAAACAAGAGGAGACGTAATAAGCTTATTCTTTGATGAATATGTAGAAAAAACGTTAATACAACCTACATTTATATATGACTATCCAGTAGAAATATCTCCATTGGCAAAAAGAAGTCCAAAAGATGCAAGACTTACTGAAAGATTTGAAGTGTTTATAGGTGGAAGAGAATATGGAAATGCATTTTCAGAATTAAATGACCCAATAGACCAATATGAAAGATTTAAAAAACAAGTTGAAGCTAGAGATGCTGGAGATGAAGAGGCTGGAATGATGGATGAAGACTTTATTCAAGCTTTAGAATATGGTATGCCTCCAACAGGTGGACTTGGAATTGGAATAGATAGATTAATAATGCTACTTACTGACTCAGCTTCAATTAGAGATGTATTATTATTCCCAACAATGAAACCTCTTAACTAGAACATTTGAAGAATATTAAAAGAAAATTAGAAAATGGAAAAGAGGACTCTTTAGTTAGAGTCCTCTTTGATTAATTTACCATGCCCCAAAGTGGCATTAAAGTGGATTTCGTCACCAATACTGATACTAGACCAATCTTCAAAAGAGAAAGTAAAAGTCTTTTTCTTTTCTTTTATTAAACCAGTAACATAGTAATGTTCGGTTTGAGAATCAATCCGTTCATTATCAGCGAGAGTGACTTCACCCCAATAAGGAGTATCAGTAGTTCCAGAAGTTTCTACACTTCGCGAATAAAACCATTTATCAATTTCATAATAATACTTAGTTTCATACACAGGAATGCTGACATAAACTGGATCCTTATATTCTTCTTCGTAATATTCTGTTCGATAAATTGGTACTTTTGAAGTGATTTCTTCTGCATATCCATTGCCCAAATCCTTATAGCCAGTAACTACTTCTTCATATCCATCTATAACTTCTTTACTTACAGTACGAGTTTTTGTTTCATAGTGGTCGATAACTTGTTTATACCCTGAGAGCTCCTCTCTAGTATAATGCAAGCGAGCGCCAAATGGTAATGACCATCCGCTTTCATCAACTGTTTTACACTGCTCAATTGCAATTGAACGTTCCCAAGATAAATTAGTAACTTGCATAGTTTTCTCTTTTGGAATAAGAGCATACACAATCACAGAAGATGCTAGAATAAATAATAAAACAACAATCATAATATGCCAATTAATTCTTGAGAATAAATTAGCTGACTTTTTAATTCTATTTTTGAGCGATATAGAATTGGTAGTGCTAGTAGAACTAGAGTAAGATGAATTACCATAAAGAGAATCACTATATGTTGAAGAATTAAGTTTTTCTACTTTTTCTTCTTGAACCTCAAAATAGTTCTTGCTATCATTTGTTCTTAGAGCACCACAGGATATACAAGCAACTTCATTATCTGAATTGTAAGAGTTACAGAAATTACATCTCCAGTGTGGGTTTCTATTTATACGTTGTGCTTCTTCAGCAGGTACATAGTTCTTTGTTACATCATTTGGTAGATTGTATTTGATATCTGTACCAATTGGATGTCCACAATTTGGACAATTCCGTAAAGAACCACCAATGCCTTTGGTTCCACAGAATGGGCAATTCCATTCCATTTTAATTAATCTTCCCATTTTTGTTTCCTCCTAAAATAATAGAATCTTCTTGTAAATATTTATAAAAGCCAATTAGGAATAAATAAAGAAGTTATATAAATTATAACATATTTTATGTAATCTTGCAATATATGAGGCCATTGTTATGTGTACAATAAAAATTAAACTAGCAGTGAATTATAATAACTTTTTGAAATGTATAAAAAAGTGTTATATTCAATTGAAATTTGAATTAAAATATGATATAGTATGAGATATAAATTAAAAAGAGAAACTGAGACAAAAGGGACAGGTTAATTATGTCTCATAAAGTGTGACAGAAAATGTCGAAAAAAGGAGAGAATTTATGTTTGATTTTTCATTTGATAAAAGAACAATGTATATAATAGCAGCTATAATGTTAGGATTTGTAGTAATACAATATATGTCAAATCCTAATCAATTATTAGGACTATTATTGAGTGCACCAGGAGTTTTAATAGCAATAACATTTCATGAGTTTGCGCATGGATATGCAGCATACAAGCTAGGAGATGACACTGCAAAAAATCAAGGGAGACTTAATTTAAATCCATTTACACATTTAGACCCAATAGGAACGCTAATGCTATTAGTAGCAGGATTTGGATGGGGAAAACCTGTACAAGTAAACCCCTTGAAATATACTAGAAAAATGTCAATGGAGCAAGGCGAAGCAATAGTATCAGTTGCAGGACCACTAATGAATTTTATTATAGCAATAATATGTACAATTATTTATTGTGCTATTTATAAATTTGCAAATATAGCATTTATAAATTCTACATCTGGAAATGTAATATTATTATTAATATCAAGTACAATAGCAATAAATGTAGGACTAGGAGTATTTAATTTAATACCATTGCCACCATTAGATGGCTCAAAAGTAATAATGCCATTTTTACCATATAAAGCAAAACAATTTTTTGAAAGAAATGGCCAAATATTTTATATTATTTTTATATTAATATGGGTAACAGGAATAGCAGGTACAATAATAACACCAGCTATAAATGTAGTTAATGGAGCAATATTTTCATTAGGAAAATTAATATTTGGATTATAGAAAAAAGGGAAAAGGGGACGTTCCTTAAAACCCCTCTAAAACGGGACTAAGGAACATCCTTTTTCCCTTTTTGTTAGGAGATAAAAAATGAAACAAGATATATTAACATTAGGAATCGAATCAAGTTGTGATGAAACATCAGTTGCAGTAATAAAAAATGGAAGAGAAATACTATCAAATATAATAGATACACAAATACCAATACATGAAAAATATGGTGGAGTTGTGCCAGAAATAGCATCAAGAAATCATATAGAAGCAATTTCAAGAGTAACTAAAAAGGCATTAGAAGAAGCAAATATAACCTTTGATGATATAGATGCAATAACACCAACTTATGGACCAGGATTAGTAGGTGCTTTATTAGTAGGACTTTCTTATGCAAAAGCTTTAAGTTTTGCTATTAATAAGCCATTAGTAGGAGTGAACCATATACAAGGACATATTGCTGCAAACTATATTACATATAAGGAACTAAAACCACCATTTTTATGTGTAATGATGTCAGGTGGAAATACACAGCTTATTCATGTAAAAGATTATATAGAATTTGAAGTATTAGGAAAAACAAGAGATGATGCAATTGGAGAGGCTTTTGACAAAGTGGCAAGAGTTGTTGGATTAGGATATCCAGGAGGCCCTAAAGTAGACAAACTTGCTAAAGAGGGGAATCCATATACAATTGAGCTACCTAAAACCCATTTTGAAAATTTGGACTTTAGTTTTAGTGGAATAAAAACAGCTGTTATTAATTTACATCATAAAAATCCTGATATAGATAAAGCTGATTTATGTGCAAGTTTCGAAAAAACAGTTACTGAAGTATTAATAGAAAATACAAAAAAGGCTTTGAAACAAATAAATGTAGATACAATTGCATTAGCTGGAGGAGTTTCAGCTAATAGTTATATAAGAAATGAATTTTTAAGATTGCAAGAAAAAGGCATCAAAACTTATATGCCTGACTTAAAACTATGTACCGATAATGCAGCTATGATAGGATCAGCAGGATATTATAATTTTATTAATGGTAAAAAGAGTGATTTGGATTTAAATGCAGTACCAAATTTGAAATTGTAGATTTTAACATAAGCCAAAATTAGGAAACTAAATTTATAGTTTCCTAATTTTTTAACTGTTCGCTTGTTTTTTTAAGCAAAATATTGTATAGTTTAAAACATAGAAAAAGAAAAATTTTATACAAAAATAAATAATAAAAAGGAGAAAAAGATGGCAATATATGTAATAGGAGACTTACATTTATCATACAACACAAACAAGCCAATGGACATATTTGGGCAAAACTGGAAAAACTATGAAGAAAAAATAAAACAAGACTGGCAAGAAAAAGTAAAAACAGAAGACACAGTCATATTGCCAGGAGACTTCTCATGGGCAATGTATCTAGAAGAAACAGAAAAAGACTTTGAATATATAAACAACTTACTAGGAAAAAAAATACTCCTAAAAGGAAATCACGATTATTGGTGGACAACACTAACAAGTATGAGAAGATATATAAAAGAAAAAAACTTTGAAAACATAGATTTTTTATATAACAACAGCTATGAATTTGAAAACAAAATAATAGTAGGAACAAGAGGGTGGACAATATCTGAAGAACAGGAAGACATAAGACTTACAAATCGAGAAATAGAAAGATTAGAATTATCAATAAAAGATGGAATATCAAAATATGGAGAAAATAAAGAAATAATTGCATTTATGCATTATCCACCTGTAACAAAAAATAATATAAATACAGAATACATAAAAATAATGAAAAAATATAACATAAAAAAATGTTTTTATGGACATTTGCATGCAAACTCAATACAAGAAGCAATTGAAGGAGATATTCAAGGAATACAATTAAAATTAGTAAGCGCAGATGGATTAGACTTTAAACTATTAAAAATATAAGAACGGTTCTAATTGGACAAAATGTCCAATCGGAACCGTCCCTAATGGAGGTAATATGAACGACAAAATAATAATAAAAGGAGCAAAAGAACACAATCTAAAAAATATAAACTTAGAAATACCAAGAGATAAAATGGTAGTAGTAACAGGGTTATCAGGTTCTGGAAAATCATCACTAGCATTTGATACACTATATGCAGAAGGACAAAGAAGATATGTAGAAAGTTTATCTTCATATGCAAGACAATTCCTAGGAATAATGGAAAAACCAGATGTAGAGTCAATAGAAGGATTATCACCAGCAATATCAATAGACCAAAAAACTACATCTAAAAATCCACGTTCAACAGTTGGGACAGTAACAGAAATATATGATTATGTACGTTTATTATATGCTAACATAGGAGTGCCATATTGCCCAAACTGTGGTAAAAAGATAGAAAAACAGACAATAGACCAAATTATTGATAATATAATGGAATTAGAGGAAGGAACAAAAATACAAATATTGGCCCCAGTTGTTAGAAGTAGAAAAGGCGAATTTGTAAAACAATTAGAAGGTTATCAAAAAGATGGATTTGTAAGAGCAAGAATTGATGGTGAAGTTTATGATTTATCTGATGAAATAAAATTAGATAAAAATAAAAAGCATGAAATAGAATTAATAGTTGATAGACTAGTTGTAAAAGAAGATATAAGAAGTAGACTAGCAGAATCTGTTGAAACAGCTTTAAAACATGCAGATAATTTAGTTTTAGTAAATATTATTAATAAAGATGAAGATAAAATGGTATTATACAGTTCAAATTATGCATGTCCAGACTGTGGATTCAGCTTCCCAGAACTAACACCAAGAATGTTTTCATTTAATAATCCATATGGAGCGTGTCCAGATTGTATGGGCATAGGATATTTAATGAAAATGGATGAAGATTTGATAATTCCAGATAAAAGTAAAACATTATATGATGGGGTAAAAGCTTTTGGTTCAAGCACTATGAAAAAAGGAGATACAATGGCAAAAATGTACTTCGAAAGCATAGGAAAACATTATGGAGTTGAAATAAAAGATAAAAAAATAAAAGATTTGCCAAGATGGTTTTTAGATAAAATTTTATATGGAACTGGCGAAGAAAAAATAGACTTTGAATATTCATCACCAGCTGGAGTTAGAAAGTTTACAGCTCCATTTGAAGGTGTAATACCTACACTAGACAGACGCCATAATGAAACACAATCACAAGGAATGAGAACATTTTATGAAATGTATATGACAAACTCACATTGTGATACATGTAATGGAGCACGTTTAAAAAAAGAAATATTAAGTATAAAAATTAATGGAAAAAACATAAATGAAATAACAGAAATGTCAATCAAACAAATGAAAGAATTTTTAGATAATTTAGAACTAACACGTAAAGAAGCAATGATAGCAGACTTAGTTTTAAAAGAAATAAAAACAAGACTTCAATTTCTAATAGATGTAGGACTTGAATATTTAACATTATCAAGAGCAGCAGGAACATTATCAGGAGGAGAAGCACAAAGAATACGTTTAGCAACACAAATTGGGTCAGGACTTACAGGAGTTATGTATATACTAGATGAGCCAAGTATAGGACTACATCAAAGAGATAATGATAGACTAATAGCAACACTTAAAAAATTAAGAGATTTGGGAAATACACTTTTAGTTGTAGAACATGACGAAGATACAATGTATGCAGCAGATCAAATAATAGATATTGGACCAGGGGCAGGAGTGCATGGCGGAAATGTTATGGCTCAAGGCACAGCAGAAGAAATAAAAGAAGTAAAGGACTCAATCACAGGACAATATCTAAGTGGAAGAAAGAAAATAGAAGTTCCAAAAGCAAGAAGAAAACAAATAAAATCAAAAGTGATAGAAGTGAAAAATGCAACAGAAAACAACTTAAAAAATATAAGTGTAAAATTTCCATTAGGATTATTTACATGTGTTACAGGAGTATCTGGTTCAGGAAAATCAACGCTTGTAAATGAAGTATTATATAAAACAATAGCAAAAGAATTAAATGGAGCATCAGAAAAACCAGGAAAATGTAAAGAAGTAAAAGGATTAGAAAATATAGATAAAATAATCAATATAGACCAATCACCAATAGGAAGAACACCACGTTCTAATCCAGCAACATATACAGGAGTATTCGATTTAATAAGAGATATCTTTGCTGAAACAAATGAAGCAAAAATGCGAGGATTTGATAAAGGAAGATTTAGTTTTAATGTAGCAGGAGGAAGATGTGAAAGCTGTAATGGAGACGGAGTTCACAAAATAGAAATGCATTTTTTACCTGATGTATATGTGCCATGCGAAGTATGTAAAGGAAAAAGATATAATAGGGAAACGTTAGAAGTAAAATATAAAGGAAAAACGATTTCAGATGTTCTTGACATGACAGTTGAGGAAGCATTACAATTTTTCGACAAAATTCCAAGAATAAAACAAAAAATACAAACATTAAGTGATGTGGGATTAGGATATATAAAATTAGGACAACCATCCACAACACTATCAGGAGGAGAAGCACAAAGAATTAAACTTGCAACAGAACTTTCTAAAAAAGCAACAGGAAAAAAACTATATATTTTAGATGAGCCTACAACAGGTCTTCATATAGCTGATGTTCATAAACTTGTTGACATTTTGCAAAGATTAGTTGATACAGGTAATAGCATTATAGTTATTGAACATAACTTAGATTTAATAAAAACATGTGACCATATTATCGATTTAGGGCCAGAAGGTGGAGATGGTGGAGGACAGGTTATTACAGTTGGAACACCTGAACAAATTTGTAAGAATGATCAAAGCTATACAGGTAAGTTTTTAAAGAAATATTTATAATATAATAAGAGAAAAGTTTAAGTTGACAGAATGTATAAAATGTGATAAAATCAAAAATACGAAAAATTCAAAAATAGTGTATTTACAAATGGAGGTAGGCTATGAAGAATGTGCAGACAGTAATATGGGATTGTGACGGTGTTATGTGGTTTTATAAAAAACCGGAAGAAGAAGTAGCAATAATTTCGGAAGTATTAAAGGTGCCATATTCTAAAGAGTTCGAAGACGAGTATATGAACTTATTATCAACGTTTGATGACTATTTTGCAAAACACAGAACTACAACCAGCCAATATTACCGGTTAATCGAAGAAACAATGCCAATTTTATCATTTTTTAATGTTTCAATTGAACAATTTGTAAAAATTTGGAATGAGATACAAGTTGAAATAAGTATTCTTAATAAAGACATACAAGTTGTTTTAGAATATTTAAAAAACAAAGGAATAAAAAGCATTGTAAAGACAGACTGGTGGCGAGATGCACAAATTACCAAAATGAAAGGATATGGTTTAATAGACTATATTGAGGAAATACACGCTTGCGATAATGGATATTTGAAAACGAATCCAATATCAACAGCAGATGAAATTATTAGGAACGGAAACAAAGGAGAATATGTCATAGTAGGTGATAGGCTTGATTGTGATATTAACTATGCGCAACGTTCCGGGATAAAGTCAATATGGTTTAACAAAGATGGAAAGGACTCTACAGGCCAACCTTACCATCCAACCGCAGAAATTAGTTCCTTGTTGGAAATAATGCAGATCCTTTAAAATTACAAAACCAGCACTATTTAAAGTGCTGGTTATTTAAATTAAAAAAATACTAGACAAGTAAAATAAAAAGGTATATAATAAATGCATAAATAAAAAACTGAGAAAAAGAGGAGTACATTTAAACACCAATTTAAAGAGAATAGAAGTCATAGGCTGAAAACTTCTAAAATTAAGATAAATGGAAGTAACTTTTGAGTTGATAATCCGAAAATAAACTTAAGATTATCCGTAAAACTGCGTTAAAGTATAAAGAGACATTATCTAGAAATTAAAATTATAGATAATAAATAAGGTGGTACCGTGAGTATAGCTCGCCCTTATGCTAAGAAAAGCATAAAGGCGAGCTTTTTGAAACAATGAGACAATTGGGACAGTCAATGTTTGTCTCATAAAATGTAAAGAAAATGTCGAAATTTGCAAAATAAACAAAATAGTGCAAAAATCGACAAAAATATGAGACAAACATTGACTGTCCCAATTATCTCAAAATTTTAAATTTAGGAGATGGATAGTATGAATAATAAGAAATTGAACGACAAATATAACCCACAGGATTTTGAAGAAAGATTATATCAAGAGTGGGAAGAAAAAGGAAATTTTAAACCAAGTATGGATAAAACTAAAGAAAGTTATTGCATAATGATGCCACCACCAAATGTAACAGGAAAATTACATATGGGACATGCATTAGATGATACAATACAAGATATTTTAATAAGATTTAAAAGAATGCAAGGTCATAATACATTATGGCTTCCTGGTTCAGATCATGCCGCAATTGCAACTGAGGTTAAAGTTGTTGAAAAGATGAAAAATGAAGAAGGTCTTACTAAAAAAGATATAACAAGAGAACAATTTTTGGAAAGAGCTTGGGCATGGACTAAAGAATATGGTGGAACTATTCAAAAACAACAAAAAAGACTTGGATGTTCTTGCGATTGGGATAGAAATAGATTTACAATGGATGAAGGATTGTCAGAGGCAGTTTTGGAACAGTTTATTAATTTATATAATAAAGGTTTAATTTATAAAGGCAAAAAAATGATAAATTGGTGTCCATCATGTCATACAACTATATCTGATGCAGAAGTTGAATATGAAGATGAAGCTTCACATTTATGGCATATAAAATATCCAATAGCAGGTGAAGAAAATAGATATATTATAGTTGCAACAACAAGACCTGAGACGATGCTTGGAGATACAGCAGTTGCAGTACATCCAGATGATGAAAGATATAAGGATTTAATAGGTAAAAAATGTATATTACCTATAATGAATAAAGAAATTCCAATTATTGCAGATGAATTTGTTGAAAAAGATTTCGGTTCAGGTTCGGTAAAAATTACTCCAGCACATGATATGAATGATTACCAAGCAGGGCTAAGACATAATTTAGAAATTATAGAAGTATTTGATGAAAGTTCTATAATGGGAGATTTAGTTCCTGAATATAAAGGTATGAAAGCAATAGATGCTAGAAAGCTAATTGTAGAGAAACTACAAGAATTAGGAAACTTAGTAAAGACAGAAGATTACACACATAATGTTGGAAAATGTTATAGATGTCATAACACAATAGAGCCAAGAATTTCAGAACAATGGTTTATAAGTATGAAAGATTTAGCAAAAAGAGCTGCTGATAGTGTTAGAAATAATGAAGTAAGATTTGTCCCAAAAAGATATGAAAAGATGTATTTTAACTGGCTAGACAATATTCAAGATTGGTGTATATCAAGACAATTATGGTGGGGACATAGAATTCCAGTATATTATTGTGAAGAATGTGGAAATATGAATGTAGCAAAAGCAGTACCAAACAAATGTGAAAAATGTGGTTCTAGCAAATTACATCAAGATGAAGATTCATTAGATACATGGTTTAGCTCAGCATTGTGGCCATTTTCAACACTTGGTTGGCCAAATGAAGAATCTGAAGATTATAAAACATTTTATCCAACAAATGCTTTAGTTACAGGATATGATATAATAACTTTCTGGATATCAAGAATGATGACTCAAGGCTTAGAGTTAACGAATAAAAATCCATTTAAAGATATTGTAGTACATGGAATAGTAAGAGATTCTCAAGGAAGAAAAATGTCAAAATCTTTAGGAAATGGAATAGACCCAATTGAAATAATTGATAAATATGGAGCAGACGCATTAAGATTTTCAGTATTATCTGGAACAACAATGGGAAATGATATTAGATATATGCCAGAAAAACTAGAACAGGCATCAAATTTTGCGAATAAAATTTGGAATGCTGCTAAATTTATAACAAATAATATATCAACAAGAGAAGAAATAATAGAATTTGGAGAGAAAATTAAAGATAAAGAAACACAAAAATATAAATTAGAAGAATTAAAAATAGAAGATAGATGGATATTAAATAAATTAGATAATGTAATCAAAACAGTTACTAAAAATTTAGAAGAATATGATTTGGGAATTGCTATTGATAATATTTATAGTTTTATTTGGAACGAATTTTGTGATTGGTATATAGAAATGGTAAAAACAAGGCTATACAGCCAAGATAAAAAGGAAAAGGTACAAGTAAGTTTTGTTTTAAATTATGTTTTTGGAGATAGTTTAAAATTATTACATCCATTTATGCCATTTGTAACATCAGAAATTTATTCACATCTTGTAAATTATAATGATAAAGATTTAATGAATACAAGTTGGCCTAAAACAAAACAAAGAGTAGATTATGATGGAAGCGAAGATATAGTAGAAAAAATTAAACAGATTATAGTAGAAATAAGAAATGTAAGAGCAAATATGAATATACATCCTTCTAAGAAATCTGAATTGATATTTATTACAGATAAATATGAAAAGGAGATTTTAGAAGCGAAAGAATTTATTTTAAAATTAGGATTTGGAACTGAAATAAAAGTTCAAAAAGACAAAATAGGAATATCAGAAAATGCAATTAGTATTATGCAAGATGGAATTGAGTTATATATGCCACTAGAAGACCTAGTAGACATGGAAGAAGAAAGAAAAAGATTACAGGAAGAGAAAATAAAATTAGAAGCAGAAGTTGCAAGATGTGAAAAAATGCTTTCAAATCCAGGATTTGTAAATAAAGCACCTGAAAAAAAGATTCAAGAAGAAAAAGACAAATTAGAAAAGTATAAAGACATGCTATCAAAGGTTACAGAAAGACTTGATAAATAGGATGTGATATGCTATAATTTTAATATAAGATTTATTTGAACTCCGTAACAATAAAAATCGCAACAATGAGTTGGAGGTAAAAGGATGATTAATGATTTTGTGATAATTATTATAGTAGCGGTATTGATGTTAGTTATTGCCACTATAGTAACAGCAATTGTAGCAGTAATTGAACGATTTACTAAACGTATTCACAACAAACATTAAAAAGATAATCTTTTTTTACACATTGATTGTAAGTACAATTAAAAGGCAAAGAGCGTTTGCTCCTTGCTTTTTTTATATAAAACAGGTTTTAATATCCATTTTTATTCTCTAAGTAAATCAATCCAACTATAAATAACCTTTTTAGACATTGTAAACAAATTAATTTTATCAACATCACAAGAAGCAACCAAATCAACACTTGAAAGAATATTGCCATCTAAAGAAAAAGTAACTTGACCAAGCTTAGAACCTTCACGAATAGGAGCTTCAATATTATTATTTAATTCAATTGACTGAGAAATTTGATTCTCTTTTCCTTTTTCTATTAAAGTCCCAGCATAATCTTTCAAAATAGCATTAACAGAATGCTTAACCCCCTTATTAACAGTAATGGTTTGAATTACATCATCTTTATTTCCAAAACATTTAAAAGAAAATTTATTAAAACCATAATCTAATAATTTTTGCGCCTCAGCGAATCTAACTTTAGTAGAAGGAGCTTTCATAATTACAGCAATTAAAGACAAATCATCACGAGTAGCACTAGCAGATAAATTATATAAAGCAAGAGAAGTAGAACCAGTTTTAAGACCTGTAATTCCTTTATAAGTTCGAATTAACTTATTAGTATTTACTAATTGAGACTTACCATCTCTTAAAGAATCCATCCATATAGTAGTATATTTAGTGATATTAGGATGTTTTTTTAACAATTCTCTAGACATCAAAGCAATATCATAACTTGATGTAACATGACCATCTTCATCAATACCATGACAATTTTTAAAAGTAGTATCATTCATACCTAAAGCTTTAGCTTTATCATTCATCATTTGAACAAAAGCCTCTTCAGAACCAGCAATATGCTCAGCCATTGCAACCACGCAATCATTTGCAGAAACAACACAAATAGCTTTTAACATTTCATCAACAGTTAAAGTTTCCCTAGGATCCAGCCAAATTTGAGAACCTCCCATAGAACGTGCAGTATCAGAACACTTAATAGTATCAGAATAAGATAACACTCCAGAATCAATCTGTTCCATAATCAATAAAATACTCATTACTTTAGTAACAGAGGCAGGACGCAATTGCTCATGAATGTTGTGAGCATAAAGAATCTGGCCAGTAGATTGTTCTATTAATATAGCAGAGCCACTTTCTAAATTTAAAGAATTGTTATTTTGTATTTCAGAATTTACCTTTACACTATCAGAAGAACTAGTTAATGTAGCATCAACAGAAGTTGACCATATATAAGAACTTGAATAATCATATGCTAGTGAAAACGTTTGCATAAATATGCAAGATAATAGAAAAACAGTAATTGTAATTTTAAAAAATTTCATTTTAACCTCCAATTCAAATTATATAACAATTATATGAGGCTCAAATTATTTTAGAAGTTTTTTGTGCCAAAGGGGGCGTCCCTTTTTGGCACACTTCGTATTTTAATTTATGAAGCAACTTTAATAATTTAATATAATGTGCCAAAAAGGGACGCCCCCTTTGGCACAAAATCCTTGACTTTTACCATAAAAAATATTAATATATATATACAAAAAAGGATGTTGATAAAAATGTTTAAAATAATAATAAGAATAATATCTCTTCTAATAATTCTATTTGGAGTAATACTAATATATGATGCAAGAGTAATAACAAAAAAATTTTTTAGTTTTGGAGACCAAAATGAAGGGGCATCGGGTCTGAAAATTTTAGGATTTATTTTTTCCAT
Organism: uncultured Clostridium sp.; assembly: GCA_947573555.1. Lineage (GTDB taxonomy): Bacteria > Bacillota > Clostridia > TANB77 > CAG-508 > CAG-269. Next base: position 30,178 of record CANPFO010000008.1, read on the forward strand.
AATAGGAGGAATAATATTGTACTATAATATTTAATATAAAATTGTTGCAATATATCTATATAGATAAGCTAGATTAACTAGATTGACTTTTATATTTTTGTAAAGTTAAAGTTGTGAATTGTAACGAAAAGCTTGTTATTTTTTACAAAAGGTGATAGAATAAGAAAATAAATGGTATTATATGTAAAATTAGGAGGACTTTTAATATGTATGAAAGAAGTGCTATTGTACTAGAAAGATATTTTAACAATATATGTAAATTTGACAAAAAGATAAATCTAAAGACAATTTACAAAGATTATAAAGAAATTACTGAAGAAATAAGAAATTATCAGACAATAATACAAGAAGAAGATACAATAATTTGTGAATTTGATGAAGCTGCAAATGAAATAAGGACAATACAGCAAGAACAAAAAAAATTATATAAAAATAATATAAAACTTGAAGAAGAAAGAAATCAATTATTTGATAATTTAGATGAAAGTGCTTCTAATATAGAAAAAAGATTATTAAAAATAGAAGAAAATTTAGACAAAAATAATAAGAGATTAATAGTTTTAAGGGAAGGATTTGTAAAAGCAATAACTAAATTTAATGAAAAACAAACAGAAAGAAATAAATATTCAAGAAGAAGAAGAGAAGAAGAAGTATGTCATTTACAATTAATGGAGAAAGCTGAAAAAGACTTAAAAGCAATAGAAATATCTGATATAAAAGCTCTAAAAGAATTTATAAATTCTGATACTGAAGAAGAAAAAGAAGAGATAATAGATATAATGGTAAATAACGGCAGAGATGAAAGAGTACCATTTGACAAGAATGTTATAGAAAATGCAGCAAAATATAGAAATCAAATTGCAAAAAAAGAAGCAGAATGCTATGTTACGGTTTATGAAAGAATAAGGAAACTTTTAATAGAAATAAATAATGATGATGTTAAATTAGAAAAAAATAATAAAACATTAAGAGATGTAAGTGTAAAACTAGCATTTCTAAAAGCAGAAAAAATGTATATAGTAAGCTTTTTAGATAATGAGAGAATGACTGCAATAAATGGAGTAAAAGCACATAAAACACTAATGTTAGATGCTTGTGAAAAATTTGAGTTAGATATCCAACAATTTAAAAATCTTTATGAATTAATATTAAAAGAGATATCTGGAAAAGCAAGTAAAAAAGCATATATGGAGTTATATAATAAAGAATATCTAAAAAATATAGAAGAAAAAGAAAAGAATTTTGAAAAAGAAATAAATAATATTAATATAAAAACAGGAACAATTATAAATTCAAATTATTGGAGAACTGAAGAAATAAAAAATATATATGAGGTATTCCAAAAAGAAGTAAGTGAAAAATTTAATAAAGATTTATCTGAATTCAAATTAGAAATAGCAGAAGAAATAGAAGAAAATAATCAAGAACTAGTAGAGTCAGAGGAAAGTGATGATATCTTTGAAAAGAATACTTTGAATGATGTGATTTTTGGAGATCAAGAAGAATATGATGATGATGAATACTATGACGATGATTATGATGAAGAGGAATACGAAGAAGAATATGATAGTGACAATGATGAATATGATGACAGTGATGAGTATGACGAAGACGATGACGATGAAGATGAATATGAAGACGAAGAAGATGATGATGAAAATGATAATGAAGATGAAGAAATAGCAGAAGATATCAAAGAAAAAACTAGTCAAACAAATGAAGTGATTCTAGACAGTATAGAAAAGAATAAAAAAGGAATATTTAATAAAATATTTAAGGATAAGAGGAAATAAAAAGAAAAGTCTAATTAACATAATAATTAGACTTTTTTAATTAATTTACTTGAAAAATTATATGAAACAATGTAAAATAGATAAGTAAATTATTAAAAAGGAAAGATAAAAATGTATTTAATAGTAGGATTAGGAAATCCAGAAAAAGAGTATGCAAATACAAGACATAATATGGGATTCAATGCAATAAATGAAATTGCAAGAAAAAATAATATAAATATAATAAAAGAAAAATTCAAAGGATTGTATGAAATTACAACAATTCAAAGTGAAAAGTCAATATTATTAAAACCACAAACATATATGAATTTAAGTGGACAATCAATAAAAGAGATAGTTAATTTTTATAATATAGAAACAAACAAAATAATAGTAATTTATGATGATATAGACATAGAAAAAGGGAGTATAAAATTAAGAAAAAAAGGTGGACCTGGAACACATAATGGAATGAAGTCAGTAATTCAAGAGCTTGGGACAAATGAATTTATAAGAGTAAGAATTGGAATAGGCCAACCTAAGTACAAGAACGATATGATAAATTATGTAATAGGAAAAATATCAGAAGAAGAACAAAATGAATTGCAAGAAGGAGTAAAAAAAGCAGCAGAAGCAGTAGAAGAAATAATAAGAAATGGAATAGATATAGCAATGAACAAATTTAATTAAAGGGGATGTGCAAAGTGGTAGAGATATTTGTTAGCAAAAATGAAATAGCATTATTAGAAAATGGAAAATTATCAGAATATTATATAGATGAAAAAAACTTAAATAGAAAAGAAGGAAACATTTATATAGGTGTTATAAAAGATATAATAAAAGGAATGCAGGCAGCATTTGTAGATATTGGAACTGAAAAAAATAGTTTTATTCATCTAAAAGACATCCTAAAAAAGGTAGATGAAAGCAAAGTAAAAATAGAAGAAAATGTAGACATAAATAATATAGCAAAACCAAATCAGAAATTATTAGTACAAGTAAAAAAAGATAGTAACCTTCAAAAAGGAGCAAGAGTATCAACACATATAAACTTACCAAGTAGATATATAGTATTGATGCCAAACACAGATATAATAACAGTATCACAAAAAATTGAAGATAAAAAAGAACAAGAAAGATTAAGGAACATAGTAAAAGAAAACTTAAGCAAGGGAAATGGAGCTGTAATTAGAACGTCAGCAGTTGGAAAAGAAAAAGAATTAATTGAAGATATAAAAAATATTGAAAACAAATGGAATGATATACAAAAATCGATAGAAAATTATAATACATCAAAGCCAAAATTAGTTGCAGAAGCTGAAGATATACTTGAAAAAATGATAATAGATTTACCAGACAATTCAATAAAAAAAATAGTAATAAGTGATAAAAACAAATATCAAAAAATAGTAGAATTTAAAGAAAAATATAATTATCTAAAAGAAACAGAAATACAATTAAAACAAAATGAAGATATTTTAGGAATATATGACATAAAAAAAGAAATATCAAAAATAGAAAATAGAAAAGTTTGGCTAAAATGTGGTGGATTTATAACAATAGACAAAACAGAAGCACTAACTGCAATTGATGTAAACACAGGGAAATATACAGGAAATAAAGATGCTGAACAAACTATATATAAGGTAAATGAAGAAGCAACAATAGAAATAGCAAAACAATTAAAACTAAGAAATATAGGTGGAATAATCGTTATTGACTATATTGATATGAAAAATGAGGAAAATAAAAAGAATATACAAAATTTATTAGAAGAGAACTTGAAAAAAGATAGAGCGAAAACACAAGTAGAAGGATTTACAAAATTAGACTTAATGGAAATGACAAGAAAACATATATAAGGAGTAAAAAATGAATGTAGGTTTTATATCATTAGGATGTAGCAAAAATTTAATAGATACAGAAATAGCAATAGGAATGTTCAAAAAAAATAATTATAAAATAGTAAATAAATCAGAAGATGCTGATATTTTAGTAGTAAATACTTGCGGATTTATAGAATCTGCTAAAGAAGAAGCAATTAATACCATTTTAGAAATGGCAGAATACAAGAAAAAAAGATGCAAATATCTAATTGTTATTGGATGCTTAGTACAAAGATATTATGAAGATTTAATAAAGTTACTTCCAGAAGTTGATTTATTTATAAAAATAGACGAATATAGTAGCTTATGGAAAAAAATAGAAGACTTAATAAAAAGAGATATAGTAGAAAAATCAAAAAATAAAGCAATAAAAAAAGTTTCTGAGATAAAACCACTTCCAATGCCAAAATATAATGAATTTATGGAAAGAATAGTTACAACAGGAGAAAATTATGCATATTTAAAGATAGGAGAAGGATGTAGCAACTATTGCACATATTGTGCAATTCCATATATTAGAGGCTCATTTATAAGCAGAAAAATGGAAGAAATATTACAAGAAGCAAAAATGCTATCTGAAAAAGGAATTAAAGAATTAATAGTAATAGCACAAGATACAACAAAATATGGAATAGATATATATGGAGAAAGTAAGCTTGCAGAACTATTAGAGAAGTTAAGTAAAATAAAAGGCATAGAATGGATAAGATTTTTATATTCATATCCAGAAGGAATAACAGAACAATTAATAGAAACAGTTGCTAAAAATAAGAAAATAGCAAAATATTTCGATATACCAATACAACACATATCAAATTCAATATTGAAAAGAATGAATAGAAAAACAAGTAAAGAAAATATTCAACATATAATTAATAAAATAAGAGAACGAATACCAGAAGTTACATTAAGAACAAGTTTAATAGTAGGGTTTCCAGGAGAAACAAAAGAAAACTTTGAAGAATTATTAGATTTTGTAAAAGAAACCAAATTTGACAAATTAGGAACATTTATGTACTCAAAAGAAGAAGGAACACCAGCTGCAAAGCTTCCAGAACAAGTACATAAAAATACAAAAAAGGCAAGATATAATAGAATAATGCAAGAACAATTGAAAATATCTAATTGTAATTTAAAAAGTAAAATAGGAAAATCATATGAAGTTTTAATTGAAAACATTTCATTTGATGGAAAATACTTAATAGGAAGAACAATGCAAGATGTTCCAGAGGAAGATGGATTGGTATATATAAAAAACAAAAATTATAACATAGACGATATGTTAAATAAATTTGTAAAGTGCAAAATTGAAGACGTTAGCAACTATGATTTAATTGCTTCAATATAAAAATAAATCAAAAGAAGGAATTTTAAATGCAAAAACAAGACATAGACATAATAACAAATGTAATACTAAATAATGAATACAAATTACATGAAAATGAAGAAGAAAATAAAAAAAATACAATAAATAAATCTACACAAGAAAAAGGTAAACATAAAAAGAAAAAGAAAAAAAGCATAAAACGAAAACTGCTAATAGTAGTAGAAATATTAATAACTTTAATAATACTAGGAATAATATTTATAGTTCTATTTTTCAAAACTCCATTATTTCAAAAATATAAAGAAATATGGGTAGAAACAGCAATGTCAACAATGAATCATCAGTATTTAGCAACTTGGTTTTTAAGTGATGAAGAAATAAAAGAAATTTTAGATAGTTTAAAAGTAGAGAATAAAGAAGATTCAAATTTAAATGAAATAACAATTGTGGTACCAATAGAGGAAAAGAAAAAAGAGATAACAGTAGAAAAAATAACTGGTAAAAATTATGTTGGACATGTAATGATAATTCCAGATGCTTCAAAAGTAAAATTAGTAGATACTAGAAAAGATTATTCAGGAACTCAATTAAGTGAAACAGTAAAAAAACATAATGCAATAGCTGGAATAAATGCAGGTGGATTTACAGATGATGGTGGCGTTGGAAAGGGAAATTTACTTTGCAAAGCGACTATAATTAATAAGAAATTACTATATGGATACAAAAATACAAAATATAGCTTAATTGGATTGGATAGTGATAAAAAATTAGTTTTAGGAAAATACACATATCAAGAAGCAATGAATATAGGAATAGAATCTGCTGTAGAATTTGGACCATATTTAATTGTAAATGGGAAAAATCAAATAACAAATGCTAATTCTGGAGGAATACACCCAAGAACAGCAATTGGTCAAAGAAAAGATGGAACATTTATATTTGTTGTAATTGATGGAAGAAGACCAGGATATAGTATAGGCACAAATTTATTAGAACTTCAAAACATATTTAATAGATATGATGCATATAATGCTGCAAACTTAGATGGAGGCTCATCTTCTACAATGTGCTATAATGGAAAAGTTATTAATAGGACCTCAACTCCAATTGGAGAAAGATACTTGCCAAATGCATTCATAGTTGAAAAATAGTTATTTTAACAAAATCTGTTAAGTTAAGAAAGAATGAGGGAAAGATGAAAAAATTCATTAAAAGCTTTATGTATGCAACACAAGGGATAATATCGGGAATTAAGGCTGAACAAAATATGAAAATACATATAATAATAGTATTGCTAGTAGTAATTTTTGGAGTAATACTAAAAATAAGTAGAATAGAGTGGATAATATGTATCAGCTTATTTGCACTTGTTATATCATTAGAATTGATGAATACAGCAATAGAAAAAACAGTAGATTTAATAACATTAGAAAAAAATCAAATTGCAAAAATTGCAAAAGATACTGCTGCTGGAGCTGTTTTAGTAGCGGCTATATTTTCTGCAATCATTGGATTAATAATATTTATACCTAAAATAGTAGATATTATCTAAAATTTATAATATATATTATAAAAGAATAATAAAAAAAATATAGTAAAATATAATTAGTAGGAGAATAATATGTATGATGTTATTATCATAGGTGCTGGCCCAGCAGGAATATCTGCAAGCCTATATACTAAAAGAGCAAATTTAAAAACATTAGTAATATATAAAGAAGAATCAGCATTAGAAAAAGCTAAAAAAATTGAAAACTATTATGGATTTGAAAATGGCATAAATGGAAAAGAGCTATATAAAGCAGGAATTAATCAAGCAAAAAAATTAGGAATTGAAACATTACAAGCAGAAGTAACAAATATACAAATAGAAACAAACGACAATGATTATCTATTTAAAATTAGTACATTAAATGATATATTTTATGCTAAGAATGTAGTATTAGCAACTGGAAACAAAAAAAATAAACCTAATATATTAAATTTAGATAAATATGAAGGAAAAGGAATAAGTTATTGTGCAATATGTGATGGATTTTTCTATAAAAATAAAGAAGTTTCTGTAATTGGAAATGGTGACTATGCAGTATCAGAAGCAATGGACTTGCAAAATATTGCAAAAACAGTTACAATAATAACAAATGGCCAACAAATTCCTCAATATAGAGCTGAAAATGTAAATATTTTAGAAAAACAAGTAGAAAAAATAGATGGAGAAGATAAAGTAGAAAAAATTGTATTTAAAGATAAAACAAAAATAAAAGTAGATGGAATATTTATAGCATATGGAGTTGCAGGAAGCACAGAATTTGCTAAGAAATTAGGTGCTAAAGTAGAAAACGACAAAATTGTAGTTAATGAAAATATGGAAACTACAATAAAAGGTTTATATGCTTGTGGAGATTGCACAGGAGGATTATATCAAATTTCAAAAGCAGTTTATGAAGGAACAAAGGCAGGCTTACAAATAATAAAAAGGAGGTAATATTATGGAACTAAAATTAAGTTCAGAAAATTTTCAAGAAGAGGTTTTAAATTCAAATCTACCAGTATTAGTAGACTTTTATGCAGACTGGTGTGGACCTTGCAAAATGATGGCACCCATTGTAGAAAAAATAGCAGAAGAGCTAGAAGGAAAAGCTAAAGTAGGAAAGGTAAATGTTGACCAAAATCAAGATTTAGCAATAAAATACAATATCATGAGTATTCCTACAATAATAATATTTAAAAATGGAGAAGAAAGCAGAAGAATTGTTGGAGTTAGAGATAAAGAAGAATTATTAAAAGCATTTTAAGAGTTACTGATAAGCCCCTAAAGCTATTAAATTAGCAGCATCGAATGTCATCTATACAAATTACGCTAACTAGTAACTTCTAAAATAAGAATTTAGGAGATTATAATGAAAAATAAAAAAATTTTAATAGGAATTGTAATAACAGTAATAGCATTATTAGCAATAATATCAATAATTTTAGTTAAAAATAAAAATGATGAAAATATGATAAAGCAATCATTTTCATCATTTATATCATTAATAGAAGAACAAAAATATGAAGATATGTATAATATGATTTCACAATCTTCAAAAGAACAAATATCAAAAGATGATTTCATAAAAAGAAACAAGAATATTTATGAAGGAATTGATGCATTTAATATAAATGTAGAAATTATAAATATTGAAAAAGAAAATGAAATTATAAAAGTAAAATATAATGAAAAAATGTCAACATCTGCTGGAGACATACAATTTTCAAATACAGCAAAATTAGTAAAAGAAGACAAAAACTATAAAATTAGATGGTCTTCAAGTATTATATTTCCAGAATTAGGAAATACAGATAAAGTTAGAATATCAAGTATAGAAGCACAAAGAGGTGCTATATTAGATAGAAATGGTGAAACATTAGCATTTAATGGCACTATTTCAACAGTTGGAATTGTTCCTGGAAAACTAGTAAATAGTAAAGAAGAAAATATTGCTAAAATAGCAGAATTAACAGGAGTTTCAACTGAATACATAAATACACAAATTACAGCATCATATGTAAAAGAAGACACTTTTGTTCCTATAAAAAAAGTTTCTAACAACGACCAAGAACTAAAAGAAAAATTACTACAAATATCAGGAATTATGATAAATAGTACAAAATCTAGAGTTTATTCATTAGGAGAAGAAGCGGCCCATCTAATAGGATATGTTCAGCCAATAAATTCAGAAGAATTGAAAGAAAACGCTGGGAAAGGATATAACTCAGACAGTTTAATAGGAAAATCAGGACTAGAACTTGCATATGAAGAAACTTTAAGAGGAATAGATGGAAAAGAAATATATATAGTAGATGAAAATGGAAATAGATTAAAAACACTAGCAAAGCAAGACAAAAAAGATGGAACTGATGTAAAAATAACAATAAATAGTGACATTCAAAAACAATTATATAATCAAATGAAAGAAGATAAAGGATTATTTGTAGTAATGGAACCTAAAACAGGAGAACTATTAGCCTGTGTAAGCACACCATCATATGACTCAAATGATTTTATATTAGGACTAACAAATTCACAATGGCAAGAATTAAATAATGACTCAAGAAAACCATTATATAATAGATTTTTACAAAGTTATTGCCCAGGCTCAACATTTAAAGCCATTACTGCAGGAATAGGCTTAACCACTGGAAAAATAACATCAGACACAACATTTTCATACACTGGAACAAGTTGGCAAAAAGATAAAAGTTGGAAAAATGATTATATAACAACACTAACAGCATATAGTGGAGCAAAAAACATAAAAAATGCTGTAATTCATTCAGACAATATATTTTTTGCACAAGCAGCAATGCAAATTGGGAAAAATATATTTTGTGAGAATTTAGACAAATTAGGATTTAATGAACAAATAGAATTTCCATTAACATTAAAAAAATCACAATATTCCTCAGACAAAAATAAAGCTATGGAAACAGAAAAGAAATTAGCTGACTCAGGATATGGACAAGGAGACATTCTAATAAATCCAATACATATGGCATCAATATATTCAGCATTTGCTAATGATGGGAATATGGTAAAACCATATATTGAATATAAGGAAATACCAAAAACAGAATATTTAAAAGAGCAAGTATTTACTAAAGAAGCAGCAAACACAGTAAAACAAGCATTAATACAAGTAATAGAAAATCCAGAAGGAACAGCAAGTGACATGAAAATAAATGGAATTACTATTGCAGGAAAAACAGGAACAGCAGAATTAAAAAATTCAATAGATGACAAAGACAGTGGAACTTTAGGATGGTTTAACTGCTTTACCATAGATAATTCGTCTAATAGTTTATATGGGAGTGATATATTAATTATAAGCATGGTAGAAAACACTCAAAACAATAGAGATGGAGGAAGCCATTATCTAATAAAGAAAATCAGAACATTATTCAACAAGTGAGACAAAAGGGACAGGTATTGTTTGTCTCACATTTTTGTTAGTTATTGTCGAAATTTTATACTTTTACAGATTATGACATATTTTGACATTTATGTGAGACAAACAATACCTGTCCCTTTTGTCTCAAAGGAAGGGAATTATGAAAAAAATATTATTAGTAGAAGATAATGAAACAATTATTATGGGATTAAAATATTCATTAGAGCAAGAGAGTTTTCAAATAATACCTAGTAAAACTAAAAAAGAGGCAGAGGAAATATTAAAAATAGAAAAAATAGATTTAGTATTGTTAGATGTTACGTTACCAGATGGTAATGGTTTTGATATTTGTAAAATTATTAAAGCGAAAATGGATATTCCTGTAATATTTTTAACAGCACAGGATGAGGAGACAAGTGTTGTTATTGGATTAGATTTAGGTGCTGACGATTATGTAGTAAAACCTTTTAGGACTAAAGAGTTAATATCTAGGATAAATTCTGTTTTAAGGAGATATGATAAAAGCATAGAAAAGTCTAATATAATTCAATATAAGGATATAAAAATAGATGTAAATATAGCTAAAGTTTACAAAGATAATGAAGAAATTATATTTACAAGTTTAGAATATAGAATATTATTAATGTTGTTTTCTAATCAAAATAAATTAATTACAAGAGAACAATTACTTGATAAAATATGGGATGTTGCTGGTAATTTTGTTAATGATAATACACTTACAGTTTATATTAAAAGAATAAGAGAAAAATTAGGAAATGAAGAGATAATTAAAACAGTTAGAGGTTTAGGGTATAGGATAGGAGATTAAATTAGTGAGTAAATTTAAAAATATGAACCTAAGATTTCTATTAATTCCTATGATATTTATTACAATGCTTACAAGTTTGATATTATACTATGTGACATATATGCAATATAATAAATTAAATAATAAAGTAAATGAGAAGATTGCAGATATTATAGGCATTATTGAAGAAAATTATAAGGATATTGATACAAAAGAAGTTATGAAAATATTAAACTCAGACATAAATAGTAAAGAACAGAATATTGGAAAGCAAGAGTTAAAAAGATATGGGATATATGGTGATGATGTAAATAGTATTTTATCTATACAAAGTCAAATGAAAACTAATTTACAGATAAATACTATTATAATTATTTTGTTTAGTATTATATGGATGATAGCTATTCTAGTATATGTGAACCAAAGAAATAAGAAACTAAAACAAATAAAACAGTATATAGATGAAATAAGGAATAAAAATTATCAATTAGATATTAATGAAAATAGTGAAGATGAATTGAGTAATTTGAAGAATGAATTGTATAAGATTACAGTTATGTTAAAAGAAGAGAGTGAGAATTCAAAAAGGGATAAAGAAAGTTTGAAAGTTTCAGTACAAGATATATCTCATCAATTAAAAACTCCATTAACATCAATTGGTGTTAGAATAGATATATGGACACATTTTATGAGAGAGTGTATAATAAA
>CANPFO010000009.1 GCA_947573555.1 uncultured Clostridium sp.
AATATAAAAAAATTCTCAAAAAAAGTGTCCAAAAACTTGACATAGATCCAATATGTCTTTGACATCAAAAATAGACAAAAGATGACAAAAAAGTGAGACAAAATGAGACTGTCCCAAGTGTCTCATTTTTGCAAAAAATTCTAGACAAATACTTAAAAATATGATAACATAGGTAGGAAAAAAGAAAAGAGGGTGACCTTTAATGAAAGATACATTTTATATAACTACGCCAATATATTATCCAAGTGGAAGATATCATATAGGAACTGCATATACAACTGTACTTGCAGATACTATTAAGAGATATCAAATTTTAAAAGGAAAAGACGCTTATATGCTAACTGGAGCTGATGAACATGGGCAAAAAATAGAGACAAAGGCTAAAGAGTCAAACAAAACCCCACAAGAGTATGTGGATGATATGGCAAAAATGGCAGAAGAGTTATGGACAAAGATGGATATAAAGTACGATAATTTTATTAGAACTACTGATGAAAGACATGAAAGGGTAGTTCAAAAAATATTTGATAGATTTATGGAACAAGGAGATATATATAAAGGAGAATATGAAGGTCAATATTGTGTGCCTTGTGAGACTTTTTTTACAGAGACACAATTGGTTGATGGAAAGTGTCCAGATTGTGGTAGAGATGTTGTTCCAATGAAAGAAGAAGCATATTTTTTTAATATGAAAAAATATGCAGATAGATTATTAAAATATTATGAGGAAAATCCAGATTTTATAAAACCAGATTATAGAAAGCAAGAGATGATAAATAATTTTATAAAACCAGGATTAGAAGATTTATGTGTTACAAGGACTTCATTTGATTGGGGCATAAAAGTTTTAAAAGATACTAAACATGTTATATATGTGTGGTTAGATGCTTTGACTAATTATATTACAGCTCTTGGATATATGTCTGAAGATGAATCTTTATTTAATAAGTTCTGGCCTGCAAATGTGCAATTAGTAGGGAAAGATATTGCAAGATTTCATTTGATTTATTGGCCAATATTTTTAATGGCATTAGATTTACCATTACCTAAAACGATATTTGTTCATAATTGGATAATGATGAAAGATGGAAAGATGAGCAAATCAAAAGGAAATGTAATATATCCAGAGACATTAATTGAAAGATACGGTCTAGATGCAACAAAGTATTTCTTATTAAAGGAAATGCCAATGTCACAAGATGGATTATTTTCACCAGAAGAGTTTGTACAAAGATATAATTTTGACCTATGTAATGATTTAAGTAATTTACTTAATAGAACTGTATCAATGGTAAATAAATATTTTGATGGACAAGTTCCTGAATATAATGGAAAACCTAATGAAGTAGATGATGAAATTGAAAAAATGAGTGTACAACAAATTGAAAAGTTTGAAACTTTATTTGAGAATTTTGAAATTGCAAATTCAATACAAGAAATATGGAATTTGGTATCTAGGACAAATAAATATATAGATGAAACAATGCCATGGCAATTAGCAAAAGAAGAGCAGACTGAAAAACTTAAATCATCAATGTATCATTTAGTTGAAAATTTAAGAAAAATAGCTATATTAATAAAGCCATTTATGAGTGATACAGCAGATAATATATTAAGACAATTAGGGATACAAAGCAAAGAATATAAGCTTTGGGAAAGTTTAAAAGAATATGATAAATTAAAAGATATTAAAGTTATTACAAAAGGTGAGCCTATATTTATGAGGTTAAATGCAGAAGAAGAAGTAGAATATATAAAACAAGCAATGAAAAAATAGATATAATAAGAAGAGGGCTAAGCTATGGGAATTTTTTTTGATAGAGACCAATATCGAGGCTATAATATATATAGTATGAAGAAATATGTCGATAAAAAAAGAATAATGTTTAATGTGATAGTAACAATTTTAACTAGCATAACTTTGTGCTTGGTCATTTATTATGTTATTGATACTAAATTAAGAGTAGAAAAGCTAAAAGAATATACAACTCAAATTATAGACTGCAAAGACGAATTAGAGAGAAAAAAGAAAGAAGAAGAAGAAAAAAAAGCTAAAATTCCACAACTTACAGAACAAGGAAAGGAAAATTTAAAAAACATTTATAAAGGGGAGGTAAAAAGAGCATTTTTAACATTTGATGATGGTCCATCAAAAAATACAAAAGCAATTTTAGATATTTTAAAAGAAAATAATATAAAAGCAACGTTTTTTGTTTTAGGACATCAAGTAGAAGTTTTTCCAGAGACTACTAGAAGAATATATGATGAAGGACATTATATAGCAAATCATGGATATTCACATATATATTCTAGTATATATCAGACATCTCAACAAGTATTAGTTGAGTATAATCAATGTAATCAGATTGTAGCAGATGCAATAGGAGTTCCAGAGTATAATTCAAGGTTATTTAGATTTCCAGGTGGATTAACTCGGAGGTAAATATTCTAAAATAAAAAAAGAAGCTGCGAACATATTAGAACAAAATAACATTTTAAATATTGATTGGAATGCATTAACTGGAGATTCAGAAAAAATTAATCCAACAGAAGAATATTTAATGAATAACTTACAACAAACTACAAAGGATAAAAATAGTGTTGTCATACTAATGCACGATTCACAAGCGAAGAAAGTAACAGTAGATTGTTTGCCTAAGGTTATTGAATACTGTAGGCAGCAAGGTTATGAATTTGAAAATTTTTATAGCATTATAAAGTAGAAAGGAGATAACATAAATTGCCTAGAAAAAAGAAAGAAATAATAGAAGGAATATCAGATAAACTTGATTACTTAGGATTAGATTTAGATGAAATACCAGAGAAGTTAAAAAAATATGAACCTCTTGAATATAAAGTTCAAAAATTTTATGACGAAAAACAATACAGACAATATAGATACATAGATGTAAAAGATATACAAATATTGTTATCGCCATCTAATAGATTAGAAGACATAAATGAAAAATATAAAAAAGCGAGACCATTATATGAATATCTAGACAAAGAAAATGAAGATAATATATTAAAATATACAACATTTTTAAATATGTTAAGAAATATGGACATAGAAGAAATAGAAAGAGTAGAAAAGGAACAAGAGAACTTAAATAAGAGTATACCATTTAAAGTTAAATTTCATGGAAATTATTTATGGCAAATTTATTATTCTGAAAATACAGATAAATATTTTATGATAGTTCCAACAGAAGATACAGATACTTCTACATTTTTCTACATTTTGAAGAAACAAATAGAGGGGGCCAAAGGTCAAAAAATATTTGTGCCAATAAGTAATGTTAAATATTCAAGTAAGATTTTTAAAAGTTCTGAGTTTGAAGAACTAGAAAATTACTTATGGCTATTTACAAAAGATTGGCCATCAATATATGAAGTATATAATAAAAAAGATGAGCTATCTATTCAGATTATAGGAGAGACAAATGTATATGAAAAAGTTAAGACTTTTTATAAACTTAAGCTAAATACTGTTGAAAAAGCAATTGATTTTTATAAATTATTAAAAGCATTATTTATTTTACAAACAGAACTTCCTAATTATTATAATTTTGAAACCAAAATAAATGAAGATGGTTGGTTGGAATTTTATTTTGAAGACAAAAAAGTAGAATATAAAAATATTATAGATTTTATAAGAGAACAATATAAAAAAGCTATAAAGAGAAAGAAAGAATTAAGAATTGATATTAAAACATATAAAAAGAAATTGAAACATTTGCAAGAATTAGTACAAGCTCAAGAAATTGAGTATTTAGCTAAAGAAAAGCAAATTTCTACATTTTTAGAATGTAAAAAATCTTTCTTTGGAAAATTTAAATATTATTTTAAATATAGTAAGAAAAATAACAAAAAAAATGTGCCAGAAAAAATACAAATAGAAGATATAGAAGATGTACAAGTTGAAGAAATTCCAAAGACAGAAGCTAAAAAAGAGAAGAAAAAAGTTCCAATTAAAAGGATATATACATTAGAGGAATTAATAACTAATTATAAAGAATTAGAAGATATAGAAAATACAGTTAAGAAACTTTTAATGGATATAAATGCATTGAAACTAAAGACTAAAAATATGGCAAAGAAAATAGAAAATGCAACCAAATATATTGAGGAAATAGATAATCATAAAAAAAGCATATTTGAATTTTGGAAGTATAGTAATAAAGATGAAATGACAGTTTTACCAGAGGGAGAACAAGAAGAAATAAATGTAATTAAAAAAATAGAGAAGGTATTTAACTATAGTGAGGATTTAGAGGAATTTGGAATAAAATTAGACAGAATTCAAAGAAAGAATTTAAGTAAATCTGAAACAGATAGTGCATATATAGCAACAACAGAATTAATAAATTTATTAAATGAGGTAAAAAATAATAATATTACATCAGAAGATTTAGAAAAAAGTTTAATAAGTCTAAAAAGTGAGGCTAGAGAACTAAGATTGTTAAATGATGAAGAATATGATATTTTTGGAAACATAATTGAGGATACTACTAGGGTAAAAAGAATTAATAATAAGAGACATAGAGAGTTACCAAGAGATAAATTTGATATTTTAGAAATAAATAAAAATGCTAAAATATCTGGATATAAATTATCTTTGCAGATTATATTTCAAAATTTAGTAAAAGCGTTGGAAAATGGAATTATACCAGATAGTTTGCCTGTATATAAAGCAACTGATAATGAAGAATTAGAAAGTCAAGATTTTAATATATTTAATATAAATCCAGAAAATGAAATGAAAGAAGCTGTAAAAAATAATGGCGACAAAATTAATTTGTATAAATTAAATGTTCAAGAAGGAACAAAAGGAATAGGTTTTACAAATATTATTTTTTATGATAATAAGAATAAGACTTTACCAATAGGAATGGACTTGTCAACTAAATTGTTAGTTGATATATCAAAAATGAATTTAAATTTGCTTAACAAAAAGTCTTTTAAAGTTGTTGATATAGAAAATGAGGAAGATGATTTTTCATATGTTAGTATAAAAGATGTAAATGTTTTTGAATATGAAATGGTTGATGGTGAAGTAGATGAATAACAATGTGTAAAATGTGGTGTCCAAAAAAATAGTGGGATTGTGGGGCTAGTTCTTCAAATCCCTCTATTTTTTCAGTAACTATTGCAAAAATATTCTTTTTTTACTAAATTACTAGACTTTTTTTATTAAATGTGTTAATATAAAAAGGTCTTTTAAATATATGCCGGTGTGCTGGAATTGGTAGACGGGGCAGACTCAAAATCTGTTGTCAGCAATGGCGTGTGGGTTCGAGTCCCACCACCGGCACCAACGACGTATCTGTTCGAACTAAATTGAACAGAGAGATACAAAAATTAATCAGAAAATAAAATCTGGTTGATTTTTTGTTGCTTAAAAAGTAGGTATTGTAAATATTAAGAGTTATTGATATAATAATTTAAAAAAATGATAATTTGAAGAACTATAGTTTGGAACATTAAAAATAGGACAATAAATAGAAATTAGTAACTAAAAACAAAGTTAAGAAAATATATAAAATAAAGAGGTGTGAGTATATATGAAAATTCAAGGAGCAAATTTAGGAACGCAAGAAGTTGAATATAAATTATTATCTGAATATCCATTTTTTAGCGATGAAAGACAAGAAGTTGTAAAAAAACTTGAACAATTATATTTAAATTTGTTTGAAGAAAGCAAAGGAACTGATATACAACCTTTTCCACAGAAAGAAGGTAAGGTAGAGATACTATCAGGAATGATTAACCATAGGTGCTCTAACTCATTGGATTCATTGAGAACACTATCTCAATATGGAATATTAGCAAGTGAATGGTTTGGACAAATAGAGAGTGAAAGAGAAGGGGTATTCTGTTCTTTTGTTGATAGAATACATTCGGAAGAAAAACACAACAGCAGAGCAAAAGTATTAAATACACAAAGAATGAAATCAAGAGATAATAGTGTAGTATTATTCTTAGATAGTACGAATCCAATTATGGAAAAGTTATTGCATTTAGATTTCTTTGAATATGTAAAAATTAAACAGTTAAGTCCAGAGAAAATAAGTGAGCTGTATACAAGTGAAGAATTAGAATTATTTGAGAAAATAATTGAGCCATTTTCACCTTGTGGTAAAAATTTTCATATCAAAAATGTGCTACCATACTGTGATTGGTCAGCAATACCAGGGGGGATTCCTTCTGCATTAGTAAATGGAATATGCACTAAAACAAAAATATATAGTATGGAAGAAATTGAGGAAATTACAAAGTTATTTCCAAGTGCAACTATTTTTAATGGTGATTTGGAGATAATATATACTCCTAAAAAAGAAAAGAGTACACAAGATTTAGGAAGAGAAACTTTAGAAGAACAAAGAGATGTCACATTATTATATGAGATAGAAACAGAACAAACAAGACAAGAAAAAGCAATTACTAACCAAAGAGAAAGCCAAGAAAAGCTATAAAATGAATAGAGGATTTGTATATGATTAATATTAAATATGCTAATGCATATTTCGAAGTATTAGAAATATTAAAATATATTTCAGTAGAAGATTATAATAAGATACCAAAGAATAAAATAGAGCTATTTGAAACAAATGCTAATAATGACTATATTTTTAAGTATGATATTAGTAAAACATTAGATGAACAGAATGTATCAAAGATAACAAAAGGTATTATAGCAATTTTATTTAGAGACTATTGGGCAACTGAAAGTCAAAGAGAAAAGATTATTAGTAAACAAAATTATGATAGAATGAAAATTGAAAATGAAAAGCAAGGAAAATATAATACTAATATTTTTCAAGATAAGGACAACTTAAAAATAGAATATAGTGGAAAAGAAAGAAAAAATGAAATTGCAATTGTAAAATATAAAGAAAATATTTGCATAAAAATTTTAAGAAATATTAAATCAATGTTTAATAGATAGAAATAAAAGATATATAATCATCTAAAAAAGAAAACAAAGAGCATTCGCATATATCAATATACGAATGCTCTATCTTTATATCAAAAAGAAGAAAATTTATGAGAAACTTGAAGTTTTATGTAAAAAAGTCTATAATACATTCTTTGAGCAACTAAAAGTTTGAAATAAGAAAAAATACTAAATGCAACCATAAGTTGCTAGTAATTATATAAAAAAATATTAGAATTAATATAGGGAGGAGTAGTCTAATGAAATTTGGAGAAAATTTACAAAATTTAAGAAAAACAAAAAAATGTCACAAGAAAAATTGGCAGAAAAAAGTTGAGGTATCAAGATATAACTGATTTTAATTCATTAGATGAAGAAATAAAGATGAATGTAGTAAAATTAAAAAAAGAAAAACAGAAAAAGGTAAGAGCGTTAAGTAAGGCTATTTATATTATTGCAAGAGTTTGCAAGATTATATTAATAATTTCAATTAGTGTTATATTAGCTACAATGATTGTAATTCCATTCATTAGCAAAAATATAAAAATTATTGATAATGGAATAGAAATATATGGTGTAACAACAGAATATAAATATGAAAATGGCGAGTTGATTATAAAGTATAATAATGATGAGCAATATATACCAAATAGTAAAGAAACATTTCTTATGAAAAAAACTATTGATAGTTTAGAAAAGTATTCTATATATATGTTAGTTGTATTTACCGAAGTTATATTTGCAGTTTTAAGTATTACATTAATATTAGTTGTTTATATAATGAACCATTTAGAGAAATTATTTATAAATATTTATAATGGAGAAACACCATTTACAATAGAAAATGTAAAACATATAAAGAAAATGGCTATGATTATGATTATAACAACTCTTTTGCCTAATGTTGTTGGGATTATTTTTGAAAAAATTATAGGAGAAGATTTGGGGATTGGATTTGAGTTAATGGATTTAGTTTATATACTTTTCTTATATACAATGTCATATATATTTGAATATGGATATGAAATTCAACTAGATTCAAATGGAAAAATGTATGGTGATGAATAGTAAAGAAAAAACTATAAAAAGGAGCTGTCAGAAAGACAGCTCCTTTTAGTAAATATAAAATAATTATTTTAATTGGAAATAAAAAGCATATTCTTTATAATACATATTTCCAATTTTTGCTTCTTTTGTGCTTACGATTTTGCCACCAAGTTTCTCGTAAAACTTAATAGCATTTTGATTATCAGTAAAACACCATACAATCATATTAGTTTTTCCTAAACTTACTAATTGCTTACAAGTTTCCAAGAACAAAGACGTTCCAATACCTTTTCCAATTTCACAAGGTTTGATGTAAAGGCTAACAAGCTCTGACTCAAAGCTTTCAAAATTTGGAGTAGGATTAAAACACGAGTATCCAAGAACTTCATTTTCTCTTACTGCAACAAATACCAAGTCCTTGTATTCGTCAAAGCTATCTAAATATCGCTTTGTTTGTTCTTCATAGTTCAAGGAATTAAGGTAAGTTGCATCAACTATAGAATCATAAGCCATTTTCCAGCCGTCGACTTTTATACGTGCCATTTGCTCTTGATCTATTAAAGCATTTTTGCGTATAATGTAGTCGTCTTTTGGTTCTAAAAGAAGAATTGCATTATGAATATTAGAAATACCTTTTATAAGTTTTTCTTCATCAATTGCAAAACTAACTCTACCAACAAGCTCATCTTCATATGGCCAAGAGATAGATTGACCAACTAAAAATCTTGTTCTGGATGTTTCATAAAAGAATTTAAGTAAATCTTCGTCAGTTCTAATTGCTCTTCTTTTATATTTCATTCCTTTAATTTTGGTAAAATCAAGGAGTGCGAAGAATCCAGATTCTGGTGATAAGTTTTCAGGAAAATCTACCATAGGAATGCCTTTTAAAATTTTGCAAGCCTCTAATAATCCTAAGCTCTTTACCACTACTGTTTGAATTTTTACTTTGTATTTAGGGTCTGCTGCATCTATTCCAGATACAAGAGCTTTAATTAAATTGTGCCGATAAATGTAAAGTTCTCTTAGTTCTTTAAAATAGTTATCATAAATTTTGTACCGTTCCTCTGTTGCGTTATAAGCGCCAGCTAAAGCTCTGCCGATTATTTCTGGCACAGAGTCCATTCCTTGAAATGTTCTATTAACAATTTCTCGTATAATAGCTTCATCAGCAACTACGAAACCAGCTCGTAATGAGGCCATAGAATAGGATTTAGAAAGCCCCATAAGTGAAATTGTATTGCGGAACATTCCAGGAATTGTAGCAATTGGCAATGCCATATTTTCTTTATCATAGCAAATATCACGATATACTAAGTCATCAATAACGAAGACTCCACGCTTTTTGCATACATTTGCTATTTGATATAAAAGGTCATATTGCTTTATTCCCATTACTTTTCCAGTTGGGTTATTTGGGTTGGCATTTAAAAATGCTACTACTCTTGGAACATAACCTTTTCTCCGATGATATACTTGTTGAAGACTTTCATTTATCTGGTCAATTCGATTTGCAAGTTTTGTTGGATTTACCAAAAAGTTATCTTCTCTTTCGAGTTTAAGAAGTTCTACTTCAGCACCAGCGCGTTCAGTTCTTATAGTAAAAAGACCGTAATTTGGAGCTGTTATTAAAACTACATCTCCTGGTTTTGCTAAAATACTTATAATCTGATTGTATAGTACTGATGTAGAAACTGAAAAGGTAATATTATGAACACAGAGTCCTTTTTTGTCAACATCTTCAAAGTCATAAGGATCTGTATTTATAAAACCTTCTTTTTCTATATACTCAAGAAGTTGCTTTCGTATTATATCAGAGCCTTCTGTATAAGGGTACTGATACATTAACTCATTTTGTGAATACTCAACCATGGCTTTTGCTGCAAGTGGAAAAGGCTTGAATTTGATAGGATTTCCACTGCCCAGATCAACGTCAGGTATTGTGGTGATGTTTTCATCTCTAACTCCATAGCCATAAAAATCAATGGCGTCAGCAATTGCTTGTACCGTAGGGTTAAATTGTTCTCCATCACTTCGTAAACCTATGTCTGGCAGTCCAAACCTCCGTGTTCTTAAAAGCGGATGTTCCCGTAAAAATCTTTCTGGTGCACTTGATTTTGTAAGCATTAGATTTACCTCCTAGAATTGGTTTACTTAATATTGTATCATAAATATGATTAAAAGTAAATGCTTTTTAATGGTGTTATAAGGCTAAAAGCTTGTATGTGCCAATTATAGAATCTTCTATAGTTTATAGGAGGAAATATGAAGAAAAAGGTTTTTCGGGGAATTTTTGTAGTTGCATGTGTACTTTCTGTTTCCACGCTTACTGGTTGTGCCAGCTGCAGTAGGGGGTAAATCTCTTATCAGCGATGTTATTCTTCGACGATGCAAATGGAAAGAGGGTTATTATCCACGGCGGCATTGTCATCAGCGAGGAAAACTAATTTTCATCAGCCCTTTGTATTTTAATACGAAAAGGGGAAAAAGAGCAGTCATTTTGACTGCTCTTTTAATTAATAAAATAATTTTAATAACAGATTGAAGTTTTATATGTGAAGTCCACTTTTGCTCACAAGTTAATAAAAATACCAAAATTTAAAAAGAAATTTAATTTGAAATTAATTAAGAAATATGATATATTATAATTGAGTAGATATTATAAATATATTAGGTAATGAAATAAAGACATAAAAAGGAAGTGCGTAAATTATGAAAAGAATTTATATAATACTAACATATACAGGAACAATGTTGTCAAGAGCAATAAAATACTATACAAGAGATGAATTTTCACATGTATCAATTGCATTAGATAGAGACCTAAATCATATGTACAGTTTTGGAAGATTAAATCCATATAATCCATTTTATGGAGGATTTGTACATGAGAAAATAAATAAAGGTACATATAAAAGGTTTTCGAAAACAAAATGTAGAGTATATTCATTTGAAATAAGTGATGAACAATATCAAAAATTAGAATTTAATATAGATAACATTAAGAAATTAAGACGATATTATAAGTTTAATTTATTAGGACTTTTTGCTGTAGCATTTAAAAGAAGAATAGGAGCAGAAAATTCATTTTATTGTGCAGAGTTTGTAAAATATGTTATAGAAAATGCTGGAATAAAAACGAATTTGCCGACGATTGTGAAACCAGAAGATTTTAAAAAGATAGAAAATTTAAGTGTTGAATATGAGGGTTTATTGAGAGATTATAAATCTAAGAAATTAGTTGAAATAAGTAAATAATTATGATATAATAATATTATGTAACTCGTTGTTATATCTTGAAAAGAGAGGCATTTTATGATTTCTGAAGAAAATCTGGAAAAGATAAAAAGTTGTGTACATAAACCTCTAAATTGGGAGGATTATACTAGTACAGACGTAGTACAAAAAACTAACTGTCTTTCTCACGCAATTGGTAGCACAATTGCTTTAGACAAGCAAAACTATCGGCTAGGAGCAATATCGGGCAAAAAAGAAATAAATGTCGGATATAATTCTGAAGATGAAGTTAAAAAACTATTTTTGTCTGACACCTCGCAACTTGGATTAGAAGTAGAACAGATTTCAGTCGGATATTATATCCCAAGTTTTCTAAAAAATATTGAAGAAGATACATTTGCAAGTAACGAGCATGTTGTTCTATTATTTATAGAGGTTTATGCAAATGGAAAGATAGGAGATTTTCATTTTCTTCGATATGATGTTGAAAAGGGATGGTCTGAAAAAAGAAGAGGATATCCAGTGGCTATTTTAGATGATATTGTAAAAGAATGGCCGCTAAGACAAAGATATGAGCTGGTGGGAGCTTTTAAAATGAGAAGATAGAAAAAAGTTAGAGAGTACTGAAAAGTGAGGGATTATGGAGCAATGCTTCAAAACCTTCACTTTTTTAAGTAATATCAAAAAAGGACAGCCCTAATGCTGTTAGATTCATTAATGATAACTTATATATATTAAAATTGAGTGATGCGCAGTTTGGGAGGGTAAAATTCATATAGATAAGATAGATTAATGTTTTTATCTTTGAAACATTTATAGCTTATTAATATGATTAACCCGACCAGCAAAGAACGATATTTTAATATATATAAGTTATCATTAATGAATCTAACAGCATTAGGGGCGTTTTTTGCATTATATAATATACATTTATTTTCATTAGTCATTAACTTAAATAAAAAACATATATTGTAATAATATATTAAGGTGGTGATATTGTGGAAAAAATTTATACAGTAGCTTTATCAGGAAATCCGAATGTTGGAAAGTCTACAATTTTTAATAATTTAACTGGAATGCATCAGCATACAGGAAATTGGACAGGAAAAACAGTTGCAAATGCAACAGGAAAAGTAAGCATAAAAGATAAAGAATTTTTAATTGTTGATATACCAGGTACATATTCTATAATGTCTAACTCGGAAGAAGAAGAGATTGCAAGGGACTATATTTGTTTTGGAAATCCAAACGTAACTGTTGTTGTAGTTGATAGTACAGTTTTAGAAAGAAATTTAAACCTAGTTTTTCAAATTATGGAAATAACAGATAATGTAATAGTATGTGTAAATTTATTAGACGAAGCAAAAAAGAAAAAAATAAAACTAGATTTAAAAAAATTAGAAAAGATACTTGGAGTTCCTGTTGTTGGTACAATAGCTAGGAATAGAAAAACATTAGATAACCTAAAAAATACAATATATAAAGTATGTAATGGTCAAATTATACCAAAACCTACAAAAATTGAATATAATAAACAAATAGAAAAAAATATAAGTCTGTTACAAGAAAAATTAATTGAAACAAATAATCAAAAAACAGAAATATCTAAAAAGCTATATAGATGGATAGCTATAAAATTAATAGATGGTGAAAAAAATATTCTAAATTCAATTCAATCTAATTTAGAAATAAACTTAAAAGAAGATTCTATAGTAGAAACTTTACAATTTGTAAAAGATAGACTTAAAGAAGAAAATATATCTCAAGTAAATTTTAAAGATAAAATAGTATCTAGTTTAATAATGAAAGCAGAAGATATTACAAAAGAAGTATGTACTTTTGAAAACCAAAATTACAAATCAAAAGATAGGAAAATAGACAAAATATTAACATCTAAAATATTTGGAATACCTATAATGATTTTATTTTTAGGAATAATATTTTGGATTACAATAGTTGGCGCAAATTATCCGTCAAATTTATTATTTAACATGTTCAATTGGATACAAGATAAATTAATTATTTTTGCAGAACATATACACTGTCCAGAATGGATTTCTAACATGTTAATATTTGGAATATATCAAACATTAACGTGGATTGTGTCAGTAATGTTACCTCCAATGGCAATATTTTTTCCTCTATTTACAATATTAGAAGACCTAGGATATTTACCTAGAATTGCATTTAATATGGATGGATTTTTTAAAAAAGCTTGTTGTAGCGGTAAACAGATGATAACTATGTGCATGGGATTTGGGTGTAATGCATGTGGAGTAACAGGATGCAGAATTATTGACTCACCTAGAGAAAGACTAATAGCAATACTAACAAATAACTTAGTACCATGTAATGGAAGATTTCCATTATTAATCTCAATAGCTACTATATTTATTGCCGGAGCCTATGCTGGAAGTAATGGATTTTTATCATCAATAATATCAACAGTGTCTGTAATAGCAGTTATAATTTTAGGAATATTTTTAACTTTAATAATATCAAAAATACTTTCAAAAACAATATTAAAAGGAATACCATCATCAATGGTATTAGAACTTCCGCCATATAGAAAACCACAATTTGGAAAAATATTAGTTAGGTCTATATTTGATAGAACATTATTTGTTTTAGGAAGGGCAGTTGCAGTTGCAGCACCAGCAGGGCTTATAATATGGCTATTAGCAAATATTGGTATTAATGGAGAAAGCTTACTTAATATGATAGCTAATTTTTTGAATCCTTTTGCTAAACTAATGGGATTAGATGGATATATTTTAACTGCTTTTATTTTAGGAATGCCAGCAAATGAAATTGTGTTACCTATAATTTTAATGTGCTATTTAAAAGGTGGAACATTAGTAAACATAGAAGATACTATTTCAATAGGTAAAATATTAGTCAATAATGGTTGGAATATGCTAACAGCAATAAACGTTATGATATTTACAATTTTTCATTTCCCATGTGCTACTACACTTTTAACTATAAAGAAAGAAACAGGAAGCTGGAAATGGACTGCAATTTCTTTTGCTATACCTACTATTTGCGGAATAATTTTATGTATGAGTACAACTTTAATCTATAATATTTTTAGCTTGATTATGTGACAAAGGGGGCGTCCCTTTTTGTCACACTTTTTTAATTATTTTTATTTTCAAAAGAAAAGTTGATAATTTTCCTATACAACAAAAAGTGTGCCAAAAAGGGACGCCCCCTTTGGCACATTATTAAAATTTGTAAAACTTATTGAAAAAAATAAAAAATTAATGTATTATATGTAGCAGAGATAGGGGTGTGTTATGAAATCAAACTACTTTAAATACATTTTTATAATATTTGCAATATTGATTATGATATTTGCATTTGTAAAAATAAAAACAGATGAGCAAAAAAATAAGGGGACAATACAAGAGGAAAAAGAAGAAGTAGAACAAATAGTAACAGAATTAAAATTAGGTGTAGCAGAATTTGATAGTATAAATCCGATATTAAGTAAAAATAAAAATATACAAGACATATCAAAAATAATATTTGAACCATTAATGATATTAACATCTGATTATAAATTAGAGAATTGTTTAGTTAAAGAATGGGCTAAACAGAATGAGACAACATATATAATTAAAGTTAGAGAAGATAAAAGATGGTCAGATGGTGAGAAATTTTCAGCAGATGATGTAAAGTTTACAATAGAAAAGCTGAAAAGTTCAGATACAATATATTTATCAAATGTACAAAATATATCAACAGTAGAAGTAATAGATGAGAGTACCATTAGAATAATTTTAAATCAAGAGATTCCATTTTTTGAGTATAATTTAACATTTCCAATATTATCAAGTAATTATTATAGTGATAAACAGTTTATACCAGATATAGTTCCAATAGGAACAGGAATGTATAAAGTTAGTGAAGTAAAAGAATCATCATTAATTTTAAGTAAAAACGAGTATTATCCAGAAAGTGAAAATTTAAAACTTGATAAAATAATAATTACGATATATTCTAGTATAGGGGAATTATATAATTCATTTAAAATTGGAAATGTTGATTTAATAAGTACTCAAAATAGTAATTTAAAAGAATATATTGGGACAATAGGATATCTTTCGAAGGAAATGAAAGGGAGAGAGCATGATTTTTTAGCTTTTAATACACAAAGTAATTTATTGTCAAAAGAAAATGTAAGAAAGGCTATATGTTATTCAATAGATAAATCTAATATTGTATCAAGTATATATTCAGATAATTACTATGTATCAAGCTTTCCTTTAGATTATGGAAATTGGTTATATAAAGGACAAGATGGTAGTTTAGGATATAATGTAGAACAAGCAAAACAGATATTAATTGATGATGGATGGAATTATAAAAATAAATATTGGCAGAAAACTGAGAATTATAAAACTCAAAGTATAGTTTTAAATTTGGTGGTAAAGTCAACTGATACTACAAGAGTAGCAGTTGCAGAAAATATAAAGGTGCAATTAGAGAACCAAGGGATTAGAATAAATTTAATAAAAGCTTCAAATGCGCAATATGAAAATTATTTGAAGAATAAAAATTATGATATTATTTTGTGTAGTATTAATTTATCTATTAGTCCTGATTTGTCTACTTTTTTTGGAGATAGTAATTTGGCAAACTTTGTTAATGATGAAGTTACAAATATAATGAATGAAATAAAAAATTTAAATGATGCAGAAAAATTAAAAGATAAATATAAAAGGCTAACAGAAATATATAAAACGCAGGTGCCATATTTGAGTTTATATAATAATAAGTATATAGTTGCATATAATCCCGATTTGGTTGGAGTTTTAAATCCAAATTGGTATTATCAATTTTATAATTTTAAAGATTGGCATAAATAATTAATTATAATATTATTAGTGAGTCTAATTTGTAATGTATATAAAAATACTGTTTTTGATGGTCGAACTAGTCGATAGTTATAAATTTTTTTAATATATAATTTATAGTGATAAAAAAATAAATAAAAAGTATTGACAAAAACAAATGTTTAATGATATAAAGGATATATCAAACAGAAGTTCATAAAATAAGGAGGAAAAAATAATGGCAGAAAATACAGAAAAAAGAAAAGCTTTAGAAGCAGCAATGAGTCAAATAGAAAAGCAATTTGGAAAAGGGTCAGTAATGAAACTTGGAGAATTTAAAGCAATGGAAATAGAAGCAATACCAACAGGAGCATTAAGTCTAGATATGGCTTTAGGTATAGGTGGTGTTCCTAGAGGAAGAATAATAGAAGTATTTGGACCAGAATCTTCTGGAAAAACAACACTTGCATTACATGTAGTAGCAGAGGCTCAAAAAATGGGAGGAGAAGCAGCATTTATAGATGCAGAACACGCTCTAGATCCAGTATATGCAAAAAAATTAGGAGTAGATATAGATAATTTAATCGTTTCACAACCAGATACAGGAGAGCAAGCATTAGAAATAACAGAAAGTTTAGTAAGAAGTGGTGCTCTAGATGTAATAGTAGTAGATTCTGTTGCAGCATTAGTACCAAAAGCAGAAATAGATGGAGATATGGGAGATTCTCATATGGGACTTCAGGCTAGATTGATGTCACAAGCATTAAGAAAATTAGCAGGAGCAATAAATAAATCAAAAACAGTATTAATATTTATAAACCAATTAAGGGAAAAGATAGGCGTAATGTTTGGAAACCCAGAGACAACAACTGGAGGAAGGGCATTAAAATTTTATGCATCAGTAAGATTAGACATTAGAAAAGTTGAAAATATTAAGCAAGATGGTGAGGTAAAAGGAAATAGAGTAAGAGTAAAAGTTATTAAGAATAAAGTGGCACCACCATTTAGAGAAGCGGAATTTGATGTAGTATATGGAGAAGGAATTTCTAAAGCTGGCAATATATTAGACATGGCAGTTAATATGGATGTAATTGAAAAAAGCGGTTCTTGGTTTAGTTATAATGGAGAAAGAATTGGTCAAGGAAGAGAAAATGTAAAAAAATATTTACAAGATAATCCAAAAGTGTTATCTGATGTTGAAGAGAAAGTAAGAGCAAATTTTGCTAAAGCTTTTGAAGAAAGTTTAGGCGAAGAAATTAAAGAGATAGATGAAGATGAGGATGAAGAAATTTAATAATAAAGCATAAAAATGCTTGAAAAGTATAGTGTATTATGTTAAAATACAAGCATAATTTATCTATGCTTTTTGCATTTTATAAGTGTAATTATAATGTATAGATTAGAAATTAAAGAATTAATTCAAAATTTTTTATCCTTGTACACAAAAGAGTGTTTTTTTCAGAAAATTTATTCTAATATTGTAAAAAGGTGATACAAATGAAAAACTATATGAAAAGATGAGCGTTAGATTTATAGAACATAGATAAATTATTTATATTAAGTAAGAAGGAAGTAAATAAATGTATACAGTAGAAGAATTTGATAAAGAAAAAACAAAAGTATTAAAATATATAATATATAAAAAAAGAAGTGAAAATGAAGTAAGAAATAAATTTATAGGAACAATAGAAGATAACTTGTTGGAAGATATAATAGAATATTTAAAGCAAGCAAAATACATAGATGACAAAGAATATATAATTAAAACAGTAAATAATTTTATAGCTTTAAAGAATTTATCAATAAAGGAATTAAAATATAAATTAATAGCTAAAGGATTGAATAAGAATGATATAGAGGATTATTTATATGAAAATAAAGAAGAATTAGAACAATATGAAGTAAAATCAATTTTAAATATAATATATAAAAAATCTAATTCTATGGAACAAGAGGAAATAAAACAATACTTGTTAAAAAAAGGATATAAATCAGAAAACATAGAAAACGCTATCAAAGAAAAATGAGGAGAAAACAATGTCGATATTAACATTAGAAACAAAGAAATATTCAATAAAAATAGATAATTTCGAAGGACCATTAGATTTACTATGCTATTTAATTGATAAAAATAAAATGAATATATACGATGTAAACTTAAATGACATAACAGAACAATATATTCAGTATTTAAATCAGATGGAAGAAATGAATTTAGAGATTGCAAGTGAGTTTATAGTAATGGCAACGACATTACTATATTTAAAATCTAAAAATTTATTACCTAAGCAAGAGGAAGAAGAAGAAATAACAGAGGAAGAGCTTATAAAAAGAATAATAGAATATAAAAAATTTAAAGAGATAAGCAAAGTGTTGAAAGAAAATTATTTAATATATTCAAATAGATTTTATAAGGGGCAAGAGGAAATTAAACTTCCAAAACAGAAGTTAGAAAAAGATTATTCTTCAGATAAAATACCAGAAATTTATAAAATAATTGTAGAGAGAAATAGAGTAAAGATGAATCAAAATGCAAAAAATATTGAGAAAATAGCGCTAATAGATAAATATACGGTGGCTGATAAAGTAAAAGAAATGTATAAAGTATTAATAAAACAAAAAAAGTTTGTATTTAACAAATTATTTTCAATAAAGAAGAATGAGAAGCAAGAAGTAGTAACAGCGTTTAGTGGATTACTTGAATTATCAAGAAGAAGTAAAGTAACAACTGCACAAGAAGAATTATTTGGAGATATTGTAGTAGAAAAGAAAAAGTGTGAGGAAATAAATAAAATTTAATAAAAAGGTTTAAATAAGAAAAAAAAGGAAAAACTAATAGTATTACTTAAAAAGAGAAGGTGGTAATATTGGTTTTTCTTTTTATATTGTTAGTAATTATTTTAGCTATAGTAACTACAAAAGTAAAAGTAGATATTGTAAATATAAAGTTTATATCTAATTTAAAAGAACATATAAATAAAGATTATAAAATTAAAATAGCAATTTGTATATTTCAAAAGATTCCAGTATTAATAATGAATATTGACAATAAAAAGATTGTAAATAATAGAAGAATAAATAAAATAGTCAAAGATAATAATGGAAAGATTGAAATAAATGAAAGATACTTAAATACAGAAATATTTGAGATAATAAAAAGTTTAAAAATAGAACTTAATGAAATGGACTTGAAAATATTAATAGGAACAGAAAATGCAGGGATGACAGCATTTATAATACCTATAGTCAGTACATTTCTAGCGATGTTTTTAAGTAAAAAAATAAGCAGGTATAATAATAAACAAATATTTTCAGTAACACCTGTATATATTAACGAAAACTTAATAAATATAGAATTTTCGGGTATATTTCAAATACAAATGATACATATTATAAATACAATATGTATATTCAATAAAAAGAAAAGGAAAGGTGATAAAAATGAGCGAACATCCAATAGAAGGGCTTATGACTACAGCTATGAATAGCATTAAAGATATGATAGATGTAAATACTATAATAGGAGAGCCAATAGAGACATCTAATAATATAGTTATAATTCCAATATCAAAAGTATCGTTTGGATTTGCATCAGGAGGAAGTGAATTTAAAGGAGAGACTATTAATGAGTATAAAAAGGTAGAGAAAGAAGAAGAAATACAATATAGACTTCCATTTGGTGGTGGAGCTGGAGCTGGAGTTACAATAAATCCAATAGCTTTTTTAGTAATACAATCTAACAATATAAAATTGATGCCAGTAAATCATTCATCAAGCATAGATAAACTTTTAGACTATATGCCAGATTTAATAGAAAAGACAAATTGCATGATGAACAGAATTGTAAATAATAAAAAAGAAGAAACAGAAAAAGTAATTAAGGAGATGCAGAAGAGAAGTAGTAATGAAAGCAGTAAAAAGGTTCCTAAAGAAGTGAAAGAAGTTAAGACTGAATTAGAACACAAAAAAGAAGAAGCTAAAAGGAATTTGGATAAGATTCAAAAGCAAGAAGAAGTAGATTATGAATATGAGTATAACGAAGTACCAAATGATGTAGGTGAGGTATTTCCAGAAGATGATTAGAAAATAGAATAAGCAAATTTGATGAAAAGTAGGAGATTTGAGACTAGTATAAATAAAGAACTAGACCTTAGAATCCTTCTTTTTTTGTTAGCTGTATTTCTTTGTCGAAAACTTCTATACATTCGACAAAACTTCTATTGTTTTGCTATTGGAAAATAATGGAAAAGATATTATAATGTGAGTTATAAATAAGAAGTATGGGAGGCTAAAAATGGAATCAAAGTTTTATGAGGAGGACAAGCTATTAGTTTTTAAAATTACTGATGAAATTGATGATTGTAGTGTACAAAAAATAAGGAGGAAGGCAGATTATGATATAGAAAAATATATGCCTAAAAAAGTAGTATTTGATTTTGATAGTGTTACATTTATGGATAGTGCAGGAATAGGATTGATTATTGGAAGATATAAATTTGCAAATATGTTAGGGGGAAAATTAGAAGTTGCTAATTTAACTCAAAATGTGAAGAAAATATTTGAGATGAGTGGAATATTAAAATTAATACCTATAACTCAAATTTAAAAGGAGGAAGAAAAATGAAGGAAAGAATTGAAAATGAAATGAAATTAGAATTTTTAAGTAAGGCAACAAATGAGTCTTTTGCGAGAATAACAGTTGCAGCATTTGCGTCTCAGTTAGATTTAAGTATTGAAGAATTGGCAGATATTAAAACAGCAGTATCAGAGGCAGTAACAAATTGCATTATTCATGGGTATGAAAATAGGCAAGGAATTATAAAAATAGAGGCAAAATTAGAAGAAAGTACAATAACTATACAAATTTCTGATAACGGAAAAGGAATAGAAAATGTAGACATGGCTAAAGAACCATTATATACAACAAAACCTAATTTAGAAAGATCAGGGATGGGATTTACTATAATGGAAAGTTTTATGGACAGTATGAAAGTAGAATCAATAGTTGGATTGGGAACAAAAGTTACTCTAGTAAAGACTATAAAACAACAAAGTGAGCAAGAAGAAAGTGAATTCAATATGATAACAAAAGAATAAAATTAGGGGTAAGTGCGAAATATGTATGAAAATAGTATAGATTCAATAAAAAGAGCTCAAAATCGGAGATGAATTTGAGCTAGATAGGCTTATAAGAGAAAATAATGGACTTATTTGGAGCATAGTAAAGAGATTTATGAACAGAGGATATGAAGCAGAAGATTTATATCAAATTGGATGTATGGGGTTTATTAAATCTATAAAAAGATTTGACACAAATTTTGAAGTAAAATTATCAACATATTCAGTACCATATATATTAGGAGAAATAAAAAGATTTATAAGAGATGATGGCCCAATAAAAGTAAGTAGGAGTATAAAGGAATTAAATACAAAAATAAATGAAATTAAAAAACAGTATTTAATAAAGACAGGAAAAGAGATAACTATTGAAGAGCTATGTAGAGAATTGAAAGCAGACAAAGAAGATATAATTGTTGCAATGGAATCTACTAATACAATAGAATCTTTAGATGCAACATTAACAAATGATAATAAAGATGGAAAACAAATGACTATATTTGATAAGGTTTCAGATGGAAAGAATGAAGAAGAAACTATAACAAATAGATTAGTTGTGAAAGAATTAATAGAAGAACTTGAAGATAGAGAAAAGGAAATAATTTTATTAAGATTTTATAAAGAAAAGACACAAACAGAAGTAGCAAAAATTTTAGGAATAAGCCAAGTTCAAGTATCTAGAATAGAGAGGAAAATATTAACAAATATGAAAACGAAATTAACATCTGCATAAATTAAAGGAGGGAAAGTAACTTTGAAAAAGCTTTTACTTTATTTACTAGCTTTTATTCTAATATGCTTTATTATTCCTATAATGTTAACAAAAAGAACTGTACCTACAATAGCAAAGCAAGAAAATACTATTCAACAAATAGAAGAAAATAATTTGAATTATGAATATAATAAATATGGAACAATTAATTTATTACATAAAAAAACTGGTGAAGTAGAACAAGTAAATTTAGACGATTATTTATGTAATGTTGTATCTGCAGAAATGCCAGCAAATTATGAGGAGGAAGCATTAAAGGCACAAGCAATAGTTGCAAGAACATATACAGTTTTTAAAATATTAAATAAAAAACATGAAAATGCAGATATTTGTGACGATTCAACATGTTGCCAAGCATGGATATCAAAAGAAGATAGACTAGCAAGGTGGGAGGAAAGTCAAAGAGAAAGTAACTGGGAAAAAATATGTAGGGTAGTAAATGCTACTAAAGGAAATATAATAACATATAATAATTCTCCAATTAATGCATTTTTTCATTCAAATAGTGGAGGTAAAACAGAGGCTCCAGTAAATGTATGGGGAGGAACTGGATATCCATATTTAAAAACTGTAGAAACATCAGGAGAAGATTCATATACTCAATATGCATCAGAAGTAATATTAACACATGAAGAATTATTAAAAAAACTGAAAGAGAAATATAAAGATATATCAATAAATTTTTCAGAACAAGAAGATATAAAAGTTTTAGAATATACAGAAGGTGGTAGAGTAAAAACAATTAAATTTGGAAATCACCAAATTTCAGGGGTAGAGGCAAGAACATTATTGGGTTTAAGGTCTGCAAATTTTGAAGTTATAAATGAAAATGGAAATATAAAATTTTCTGTAAAAGGATATGGACATGGAGTAGGAATGAGCCAAACTGGAGCAGATAGTCTTGCTAAACAAGGAAGTTCTGCAAATGATATAATTAATCATTTTTATATAGGAGTTGAAATAAAGGATATTAATTCTTTGTAAATGTATATTTTTATAAAATCCGGAAATAATTGTAATATAATTATTTTTAAGGAGGATTTTATGAGAAGAGATGTAAGAAAAAAGTATAATCAGGAAGATGATTTGAATATAAAAATAATAAAATATTCTAGCATTGGTGTAGCAATTCTTGCTGTAATTGTATTAGCACTTTTAATTTATAGTAAAAACTTAAATAATGAAGTTAAAGAAGGAACATTAACAAGTGAACAAATATCAAATATATTAAATAATGTAGGAACATCAGGGAATACAGAAAGTGCAAGTTCTGAAATAGGTAAAAGTGTAAATGAATTGACAAAAGAGAATATTGTTAATTCTGTAGAAAATAATGTAAGTGAATTAATAAATAATACTATAAGTCAAAACAATGTATTAACTACAGACAAAGTAACATCTACTACTGTAAATAAAATAGAAGAAACTGAAAATACACCAAAAGAAGAAAAAGCAGAACTAAAATTTGATTCTCCAGTTGAAGGAGAGATTGTAAGAGATTTTGCCAAAGATAATTTAGTTTTTTCTGAAACATTGCAAGAATGGACAACTCATACAGGAATTGATATAAAAGCAGATAAAACAACTGTTGTCAAATCAGCAGAAGAAGGTAAAGTAAAAACAATAAAAAATGATCCTAGATATGGTTTAACAGTAATTGTTGAACATAGTGATGGATATCAAACAGTATATTCAAATTTATTAACTTCTGAGTTTGTTGTAGAAGGTGAAGAAATTAAAAAGGGACAGTCAATAGGTACAGTAGGAAATACAGCAGCTTTTGAAATTGTGGACGAGCCACATCTTCATTTTGAGATAATTAAGGATTCTGTTCAGGTAGATCCTAATATATATTTAAAATAATTTAGATATTATAAGAATTTTAAGGCTGACTGTAACGTCTTGTTACTGGTCAGCCTGTCGTTCTTTGCTGGTCGGACTTATCATATAAGGTAGTTATAAACTTTTCAAATATATAAAAGTTAATCTAGCTTATCTGTATAGATATCTGTCCTCCCAAACTGCACATCACTTTATTTTAATATAGTACAGATGTTACGGTACTGCTGTATAATTTGAAATATATATTAAAATATCGTTCTTTGCTGGTCGGACTTATCATATAAGGTAGTTATAAACTTTTCAAATATATAAAAGTTAATCTAGCTTATCTGTATAGATATCTGTCCTCCCAAACTGCACATCACTTTATTTTAATATAGTACAGATGTTACGGTACTGCTGTATAATTTGAAATATATATTAAAATATCGTTCTTTGCTGGTCGGACTTATCATATAAGGTAGTTATAAACTTTTCAAATATATAAAAGTTAATCTAGCTTATCTGTATAGATATCTGTCCTCCCAAACTGCGCATCACTTTATTTTAATATATATTTCAAATTATACAGCACTGTAATATTTGTAGTAATTGATGAAATTACCTTGTAAAATAGCAAAAATCACTTGACAGTTGAAGATATAAAGGATAAAATATAAGAGGTAGAAAAAAATATATTAAAAGAAATTAATACATATATATTTGATTCGAACATTGAAAATTTAATAAGAAAGAGGTGTAGATTCATGAATATAGGAATCGTTATCGCCGCTGTCTTAATCTCACTTGCAATTGGAATTCTAATAGGAATAGCATATAGAAAAAAAGTTGCAGAATCTAAGATAAATGGAGCTGAGGAAGAAGCAAAAAAAATAGTTAATATGGCAAAAACAGAGGCTGAAAATTTGAAAAAAGCAAAAATAATTGAAGCTAAAGAAGAAATTGTTAACAGTAGAAATGAATTAGATCAAGAGATTAGAGAAAGAAGAGGCGAAATACAAAGACAAGAAACAAGGCTTATTCAAAAAGAAGAAAACTTAGATAAGCGTGCAGAAAATTATGAAAAAAAGGAAGAAGATCTAGGATTTAGAGTAAAAGAACTAGAAAATAAAAAACAAGAAATTGAAAAATTACACGAAAAAGGAATAGAAGAACTTCAAAAAATAGCAGAACTAACTAGAGATGAGGCTAAAGATGTGCTATTAAAAGAAGTTGAGAAGAATATTTCATTAGAAAAAGCAGCTATAATAAGAGAAGCTAATCAAAAAGCTAAAGAAGAATCTAACAAGCTAGCTAAAGAACTATTAACATATGCAGTTCAAAAATGTGCTGCAGACCATTCTCAAGAAACGACAGTATCAATAGTTTCACTTCCAAGTGATGAAATGAAAGGAAGAATTATTGGTAGAGAAGGTAGAAATATTAAAGCTTTAGAAACATTAACAGGAGTTGACTTAATAATAGATGATACACCTGAAGCAGTAGTTTTATCAGGATTTGATCCTCTAAGAAGAGAAGTAGCTAAAATAGCTCTAGAAAAATTAATTGATGATGGAAGAATACATCCTGCAAAGATTGAAGAAGTAGTTGAAAAAGCAAAACAAGAACTTGAAGAAACAATTAAATCAGAAGGCGAGAGAGCTGTTCTAGAAACAGGAGTAATTGGTTTACATCCAGACATAATAAAATTAATAGGAAAACTAAAATATAGAACAAGCTATGGTCAAAATGTATTAAATCACTCAATTGAAGTATCAAATCTAGCTAGAATAATGGCAGAAGAATTAGGTTTAGATCCAAAAGTTGCAAGAAGAGCTGGATTATTGCATGATATTGGAAAAGCATTAGACCATGATATGGAAGGTACACACGTTGAAATTGGTGTTGAAATATTAAAGAAATACAAAGAAAATGCATTAGTTATAAATGCAGTAGAAGCACACCACGGTGATGTTGAACCACAAACATTAGAAGCTGTATTAGTTCAAGCAGCTGATGCAATAAGTGCATCAAGACCAGGCGCTAGAAGGGAAACCTTAGAAGCATATATTAAAAGATTACAAAATCTTGAAGAAATAGCAGATTCATTTGAAGGAGTTGAAAAATCTTTTGCTATACAAGCTGGACGTGAAGTTAGAATTATTGTAAAACCTGAAAAAATTAATGATGATCAGATGATAATTTTGGCTAGAGATGTAGCTAAAAAAGTAGAAAACGAAATGGATTATCCAGGTCAAATAAAGGTTAATGTAATTAGGGAGACTAGAATAGTTGATTATGCGAAATAGATTAAAAGATTGTGAAGTAAAATTCACAGTCTTTTTTTTGTGCCAAAAAGGGACGCCCCCTTTGGCACATAAAAAATATCTACAAGCTTGATAAATTTTTAAATTTATAGTATTATAATAATTGAAATTGATAAAAAAGAAAGAAGGAATTAAATTGAAAATTTTAGCGGTTGGAGATATAGTTGGAACAGCAGGAATAAATGAGCTAAAAGCAAGACTAAAAAGTATTAAAGAAAATGAAAATATAGATTTTGTAATAGTTAACGCAGAAAATTCAGCAGAAGGGATGGGAATTACAGAAAAAAATTTTAAAGATATTACATCATTAGGAGTAGATGTAATAACAATGGGAAATCATACTTGGGGAAAGAAGGATATATTCCAATTTATAGATGATTCAAGAATTATAAGACCTGCAAACTATCCAGATGGGGTAGTTGGAAAGGGATATAATATTTATAATTGTAAAGATAAGAAGATTGCTGTAATTAATTTAATAGGAAGAGTAGATATTAACATATTATCAGAAAATCCATTTTTAAAAGCCAAAAGTATAGTGGAACAAATAGAAAAGCAAGTAGATATTATAGTAATAGATTTCCATGCAGAAGCAACAGCAGAAAAGATTGCATTAGGCCATTATTTAGATGGTAGAGTAACTGCTATATTTGGTACACATACACATGTACAAACAGCAGATGAACAGATTTTACCAAAAGGAACAGGTTATATCACAGATATAGGAATGACTGGACCAAAAAATTCTGTAATAGGGATGGAGATAAAGGCATCTATTAAAAGATTCGAAACGACTTTGCCAGAGAGATATAGAATTGCAGAAGGAAAATGTATATTAAATGCAGTTATATTCGATATAAATGATGATACATCTAAAGTAACTAATATAAAAAGAATTTATATTAATTAATAGGATGTGTCGAAAAATATTTTTTATTGCGATGAAAAGTTCCAAAAATTTCCAAAAAACTATTTACAATTATTTCCATATAATGTAAAATACCAATATAAAGAGTTGCAACAAAAAATAAATTAATATTAGGAGGCAAAAGAAAATGGAAATTTTAAAAATTTCATCAAAATCAAACCCTAATTCAGTAGCAGGAGCAATAGCTGGATTAGTAAAAGAATCAGACAAGGCAGAAATGCAAGCAATTGGAGCAGGAGCATTAAATCAAGCTGTAAAAGCAGTAGCAATCGCAAGAGGATTTGTAGCACCATCAGGAGTAGATTTAGTATGTATACCAGCTTTTGCAGAAGTAGAAGTAGAAGGAGAAGAAAGAACAGGAATAAAGCTTATTGTTGAGGCAAGGGCTTAAAATAGATAAAGATATTTTGCATTTAAGTAACTTATAAAACTACTTAAATAACAAAATATCTTTTTTTTTAACTATTTTATGCAGATAGAATGAAGTCTTTATTGGCTAATAATAGTTTTTTAATTAATTCAATTTGTCTTTTGGATAGATTAGAATTTTCTTCTAAAGAAAATAATTTACTTATTGAAGTTGCGAAATTTGTATCTAAATTTTCATTTGAATTAGTAGCATTTTTATCATCAGTTAAACCAAGCAAATAGTCAGAAGAAACATTAAGTGCAGAAGCTATCTTTGCAATAATTTCAAGCCTAGGTGTACGTTGACCATTTACATATCTACAAATTGTAACATTCGATATTTGAATAATTTTTGCTAATTGAGTTTGAGACATATCATTTTCATCTAACAAAACAGTTAATCTATAACTAAAATCGTCTATATCAAAATTCATAGAAACCTCCTATGTCAAATATTATAGAACTATAACTAATAAGTTCTACAAATAATTACCAAAGTTATAATAAAAAATTAACCAACTAATAAATATAAAAACTAAAAGAAAAAATACTTGTAAAAAATATAAAAATATGTTAATATAAAAGCATAATAATAAATATAAAATAAAGTAAAATCTAATTAAAAAGCAAAGTATATATATTATTACAATTTAACAGAGAAAAATATCCAAGGCTGAGAGGTATTTAAGTTTAAATATATAGAAATTTCACTTTTTAAGACTTCTTTTGAAAGATGCATATATATCAAATAGGAAGAAGCGGTTGAACCGTTAAAACTATAATAAGGTTAGTAATTAACTAATGAAATTAGGTGGTACCACGGATAATCCATTTCGTCCTATGTAAGTAGGATGAAATGGATTTTTTGAGACAATTGGGACAGTCAATGTTTGTCTCACAAATCTAGTAGAAAATGTCGAAAAGTACCATAAAATAAAATTCGACAAAAAATAATAAAATAGTGAGACAAACATTGACTGTCCCAATTGTCTCAAGAAAGGAATTTATATGAAAGAGCAAATTGAACAAATAGCACAAATGGCAAAAAGAGAAATAATAGAGG
This sequence comes from uncultured Clostridium sp., assembly GCA_947573555.1. Lineage (GTDB taxonomy): Bacteria > Bacillota > Clostridia > TANB77 > CAG-508 > CAG-269. The sequence continues at coordinate 28,497 of CANPFO010000009.1, forward strand.
CTATGGATTTTCAAACTTTAGATGCAGTAAGAGTAAAGTATTTAGGAAAGAAAGGTGAATTTACAGCAGTATTAAGAGGAATGGGAGGTCTATCTCCAGAAGAAAGACCAATTATAGGAAGTTTGGTAAATGAAGTGAGAGATGAATTAGAAAAACTAATTCTAGAAAATGAAACAAAATTTAAAGAAGATGAATTAAACAAGAAGTTACAAGCAGAGAGAATTGATATAACACTTCCAAGTTCAAAAATAAAGAGAGGGAGTTTACATCCAGTTAATAGAATAATAGAAGATATAGAAGATTTATTTGTCTCAATGGGATATGATGTTGTAATAGGTCCAGAGCTAGAAACAGATGAATATTGCTTTGAAAGATTGAATCTTCCAAAAGGACATCCAGCAAGAGATATGCAAGATAGTTTCTATATTAATAATGAATATTTATTAAGAACACAAACATCAGCGGTTCAAGCAAGAACAATGTTATCTAATACAGAAAAAACACCAATTAGAATGATAACTTGTGGAAAAACGTATAGAAGAGAAGATGATGCAACACATTCACATCAATTTAATCAAATTGAAGGATTAGTAATTGATAAAAAAGAAATGAATGTTTCTTTAGCAGATTTAAAAGGTACATTAGAGGTATTTGTTAGAAAAATAATAGGAGCAAATCTAGATTTAAGATTTAGACCAAGTTATTTCCCATTTACAGAACCATCTTATGAAGTAGATGTTACTTGTTTTAAATGTGGTGGCAAAGGATGTAATTTGTGTAAGCAAACTGGATGGATAGAAGTTTTGGGGGCAGGAATTGTACATCCAAATGTATTGAAAATGAATGGATACAATCCAGAAGAGTATGGAGGATTTGCTTTTGGTACAGGAATTGATAGATTAGCGATGTTTAGATATGGAATTACAGACATGAGATATTTGTATACGAATGATGTAAGATTTTTGAATCAATTTGATAGAAAGGATGAAGAATGAGACAGTTGGGACAGTCAATGTTTGTCTCATAAGTTGAGTAGATAAATGTCGAAAAACGTAATTTACAGTGTTCGACAAAAAACAACGAAATAATGAGACAAACATTGACTGTCCCTTTTGTCTCAAAGGAGGAAATAGAATATGAAATTAAGTTTAAATTTTGTAAAGGAATATGTTGATTTAGATGAAAATTTAAAAGTTCAAGATATAGCAGAATCTATGACAAAAGCAGGAAATGAATATGATTCTGCTGAAAAGTTTGTAAATGCGACAAATTTAATAATTGGAGAGATTAAAGAATGCGAGATGCACCCTGATTCAGATCATTTACATTTATGTAAAGTGGATGTTGGGAATGAAGTTTTAGATATAGTTTGTGGTGCACCAAATGCTAGAAAAGGTATAAAGGTTATTGTTGCTCAAGTTGGGGCTGAATTACCAGGTGATTTTAAGATAAAAAAAGGTAAGATAAGAGGGCAAGAGTCTAATGGTATGTTGTGTGCTTTATATGAGATTGGAATAGATAAAAAGTTTTTGTCAGAGGCTGATAAAAATGGAATACATGAATTGCCTCAAGATGCTCCTGTGGGAGAGGATCCAATTAAATATATGGGATTAGATGATAGTGTTATAGATTTTGAATTAACTGCAAATAGAGGTGATTTATTAAGTGTATTAGGGATGGCTTATGAATTGGGGGCTATTTATAATAAAGAGGTAAGTCCTGTTGGAATATCTTACAAAGAGGTTGGAGAAGATATTAATAAAGAGTTTTCTGTTGATGTAAATACAGAAAATTGTAGCTTATTTTTAGCTAAAAAAGCTATGAATGTAAAGATTAAAGAAAGCCCAGATTTTATAAAAAACAGATTGATTGCTTCAGGAATTAGACCAATTAATAATGTTGTTGATATAAGTAATTATGTAATGTTAGAATTAGGTCAACCATTACATTTCTATGATGCTGATAATTTAGGAAATAAAATAGTTGTTAGGATGGCTAATAATCAAGAAAAGTTGACAACTCTTGATAATATAGAAAGAAATTTGACTGAAAATGATATTGTTATTACAAATGGAGATAAATCAATTGGTTTAGCAGGTGTAATGGGAGGATTAGATACAGAAGTTGAAGAGACAACTAAAAATGTAATAATAGAAGCTGCTATATTTAATTCTGTAAAAGTAAGAATGACTTCAAATAAAATTTTGAGAAGTGAAGCAAGTAATAGATTTGAAAAAGGATTAGACCCTGCAAGAACATATATGGCTATGGAAAGAGCTTGTACATTATTACAAAAGTATGCAGATGCAGAAATTCAAACTGGTATAGTTAAATATGATGTAACAGATAATAAAGAAAAAGTTATTGAAGTAAAATATCAAGAAATAAATGATGTTTTAGGAACAAATATATCAAAAGAAGATATTATTGGAGTATTTAGAAAGCTACATTTTAAAACAGAAGAAAAAGAAAATTTGGTAATTGTAACTGTTCCAACAAGAAGAATAGATATATCTATAAAAGAAGATTTAATAGAAGAAGTTGGAAGAATTTATGGTGTTGATAATATACAAGGGAAACTACCAATTGTTCCTATGAAAATGGGACATATAGATAAAACTACAAGAAAAATAAGAACTAAAATGTCAAATATGGGATTAAATGAGACACTGTCATATATTTTAATAAATGATAAAGATGTGCACAAATTTACAACAGATGAATTTGAAGAAGTTAGATTGTTAGATCCTATAACAGAAGAAAGAAATACATTAAGATATAGTATAATACCATCATTATATAAAATTTATGAATATAACAAAGCAAGAGAAAATAAGGATGTTTGTTTATTTGAGATAGGAAAAGGCTTCTGGAAAAAAGGTGAACTATATGGAGAAAATCAAAAAATATGTGCATTGATGTCAGGTGAATATTATATAGGAATAGGACATCATAAAAATGTAGATTTTTATGATATAAAAGGCGTAGCAGAAGAATTATTAGACTATTTGGGATATGAGAATAGATATAGTTTTGTATTACCAAAGCAAATGCCATTGGAATTCCATCCAGGTCAAGTTGCAGAGATTTCAGTAAATAATGATATTGTTGGAATTATAGGAAGAATACATCCTTCTATTGAAAAAGAATTGGTTTATGTAATGGAGATAAACTTAGACAAATTATTAGATAAAAGAGTTGGAAAGATGAAGTTTAAAGAAATATCAAAGTTCCCTATTATGAAGAAAGATATTGCTGTTTTAGTAAAGAAAGATATGATTTCAAAAGATGTTGAAACTTTAATAAAAAAGAAAGCTGGAAAGCTATTAATAGATATTAAAGTGTTTGATGTTTATGAAGGGAAAAATATTGATGATAATAAGAGAAGTATTGCGTATTCATTGACTTTTGGTACTCCAGATAGAACTTTAAATGATGATGAGATTAATGGTATTTTAGATAGTATTATTAATGAGCTAGAAAACAAGGGAATTGAAATTAGAAAGTAATTATATGAAACTTTGAGTATTGTTTTAAATGAATATTCAAAGTTTTTTTATAATTCAATAGTTATTATAAGCGTAATTTGTAATATATATGATTTAATAACTATATGAAATTTTGAATATACTATTTCAAATATCTTGACAAAATAATATCATATTGATATATTAAATAAGCATAATACTAAAGAAATGAGGACAAAAAATAAAAATGAGTAAATTATTATATCCCAATTTATACCTAAAAAAAGTAGAAGATATAACAATAGAAAAATTAATAAAAAATAAAATTAAATTACTAATATTAGATGTAGACAATACATTAATAGATTATTATAAAAACCTAACAGAAGAAGTAGTAAATTGGGCAAAAGAAATGAAAGGTCAAGGAATAAAATTATATATATTATCAAACACAAATGATAAAAGAAAAGTAAAAGAAGTAGCAGAAGTTCTAGGAATACAATATAAAAACTTTGGAATGAAGCCATTAAAAAGAGGATTTAAATATATACAAAATCAAATGAATATAAAACCTGAAAATATAGCAGTAGTAGGAGATCAAATATTTACAGATATACTAGGTGGAAATAGGAGTAAAATGTTTACAATACTAGTAGATCCAATAAACAAGCAAAAAGAATATTGGTATACAGCTTGGAAAAGACCAATTGAAAACAAAATAAAGAAAAAATATGAAACTAAAGAGGAGAAAAACAAAAATGTATATTAATGAAACACACATAATATATTATGGAATTGTAGCAATAATTGGACTTTTTGTTGGAATGTTAGTGGATTGGATGAATAAAAGACTACCTGACTATAAAAAAGTATTTTCAAAACAGATATTTACAGAATATTTTGCTGAATTTAAACCAAACTATATTTTAATGATAATAACAGCTGTAATCTATACACTTTTAGTATATTATTATGGTGGAAAAAATACATTCATTGCAAATTTAGACCTAATAAAATTTATGATATTAACGCCAATGTTGCTATCAGCATTTGTAATAGACTATAAACTTCAGATAATACCTAATAGGCTTAATTTAACAATGCTTGAAGTAGGATTAGTAATAGCATTTTTATATGGATTATCAGATGTTGCAATAACAATAAATATGTTTTTTGGAATGATTGCAGGTGGAGGAATATTTTTACTAATTACAGTAATAGGTGGATTAATATATGGTAAAGAGGCAATGGGATTTGGTGATGTAAAATTAATGGGAGCTATGCGGATTATATTTTGGATTATCAAATATCATAGCAATAACACTAGTATCATTTTTAATAGGAGCAATATTAAGTATAGTATTAATAGCTACAAAAATGAAGAAAATGGATGAATATATACCATTTGGGCCATTTATAGTTATAGCAGCATTTATAAGTATATTTGTTCCATTTGAAATAATAAAATATACATTAATACAAGTATTTACATTGGGAATGATGTATAAAATGTAATTATAAAAAGTTAGGAGGGGGTTATAATGAATTTAAAGCTTCAATGGTTAAAAAATAAAATGCATAGCTTAAATTTACAAGGAATGATAATATCAAATCCTATAAATGTAAAATATCTTACTAATATTGATGCAGAAGGAACATTAATAATAACTCCAAAAGAAAATCTTTACATAACAGATGGAAGATATATAGAATATGTGCATAGTGTATTAACATTATTTGATGAAATAATAGTGTATGATGTAAATGATTTATCAAAAGATGATTATGAAAATATTTTTATGTTTTGTGAAAACGTAGGATTTGAAGAATATTATATATCTTATGCAACATACAAAGAATATAAAATGAAGTATAAAATAAATAACTTTGTTGAAACAGAACACATAATAGAAAAACAGCGAATGATAAAAGATGAAGAAGAGCTAACTAATTTAAAAAAAGCATGTAATATAACTGATGAATGTTTTAAATATATTCAAAACTATATAAAGCCAGGAATGACAGAAAAACAAATTGCGAAAGAGATAGAAGAATATTATATATCTAGGACAGATGGATTATCATTTGATACAATAGTAGCATCAGGGGAAAATTCATCAAAACCACACGCTGTGCCAACAGATAGAAGAATACAAGAACGAGATATAATTACTATTGATATGGGTTGTAAAGTAAATGGATATTGTTCAGATATGACAAGAACAATATTTGTTGGAGAGCCAACAGAAAAAATGAAAAAAGTTTATAATTTAGTATTAAATAACCAAAAATTTGCATTAGACCAATATAAAGAGGGATGCAGTACTAGACAAATAACAAAATTAGTTGAAAGTAATTTTAAGTTATATGGATATGATTTAATTCATAGCTTAGGACATGGGGTAGGTTTAGAAATACATGAGGCTCCATATATAAGCTATAGAAATGATATTTTCTTAAAGGATAATATGGTAGTCACTGATGAACCAGGAATTTATATTCCAGGAGAATTCGGGATAAGAATAGAAGATACAGTACAAATTACAAAATTTGGCTGTATAAGTTTAACAAATTCTGAGAAAAATTATATTATAATATAATGCTTGATTTTTCCAGTAATATGTAGTAAAATTATAGAAGTTTAATAAAATTTCGTATATTTATAAATAAAGCGAAATGAAGAGAAGGGAGAAATAAAAATGGCAGGAGTATACTCAGCAGGAGATTTTAGAAATGGAACAACATTTGAAATGGAAGGGAATGTATTTAGAGTAGTAGAATTTCAACATGTAAAACCAGGGAAAGGGTCTGCATTTGTAAGAACAAAATTAAAAAATGTAATAACAGGGGCAACATTGGAAAAAACATTTAATCCATCAGATAAATTCCCAGGGGCAGAAATAGAAAAGAAAACAATGCAATACTTATATGCAGATGGAGATTTATATTATTTTATGGATAATGAAACATATGATCAAATGCCTTTAAATAAGGAAACATTAGGAGATTGTTTAAAATACTTAAAGGAAAATATGGAAGTTACAATTTTGTCATATAAAGGAAAAGTATTTGCAGTTGAACCACCAATATTTGTAGAGTTAGAAGTTACATATACAGAACCAGGATTTGCTGGAAATACAACAACAACATCAGGAAAACCAGCAACATTAGAAACTGGATTAGAATTACAAGTACCAATGTTTGTAAATATAGGTGATATATTAAGAATTGATACAAGAACTTGCGAATATATGGAAAGAGTGTAGAAAGGAATTTTGAATTATGGGTGATTTAAGTCAACAAATAGAAAAACTTTTAAAAGAGATAAAAGAAATCAAAGAGAGTCAAAATGAAATAAACAAAAAAATGGAAAAAATGCAACAAGTAATTGACCATATAGAAAGTGATATATATTCAGGAGAGGGATTTGATTTCGAGATAGTTTGTCCTTATTGTGAACAAGAATTTGTAATAGATATGGATGAGACGAAGAAAGAAGTTGAATGCCCAGAATGTAAAAATATAATTGAATTAGATTGGTCATCAGAAGACTTGGAAGAATCAGAATGTTCAGGACATTGTCATGGATGCTTAGGATGTGGAGATTCTGATGAAGATGACGATATGTAGAAAAGAGATAGGGACTAGGGGACTCTCCTTGTAAAAGGGGCTATCCTTTATTCCTTTTTTTCTCATTATTTGCCAATAATTACTATACAAAATATATATGGTAATGATTGATTGGAATGAAAAATATAAGTTGTTATATAAGAATTTGAGGGATGTTCACGGGAAAAAGTTATATTATATTCGATTTGAATGAATATAATATAACTTTTTAGCTTGAGTGAAAGAGGCTCGAATTCTTATATTATAACTTGTTTTTGAATGAAATGAACAAATTACCATATATATTTTGTATAGTAATTATTGGCAAATAATGAGAAAAAAAGGAATAAAGGATAGCCCCTTTTACAAGAAGTAATTTAAAGGATTAACATACTTGTCATCAATTCTAAAACCGCAAATGCAAATGACAACCGAGTGGTAGCACCGATTTGTTGGTTTTCCTAAAGAATCAGAATAAGGATTTCCAGGAACGCCATATACATATTTAGGACCAACATAGCCGAATTATTTGACCTTCTTGAACTGAATCGCCAATATTAACAATAAAGTTAGGGGAAACATGACAATAAGAAACTTTGAAATTATCAAAGGATAAAGTAATTGTATAGCCACCAGCTCCTAAAAAAGAACGAAAAGTGATTTCACCATCAGAAATAGCTATTAGTTTAGTACCTTCTGGTGCAGGAATATCAACTCCATAATGAAAGCTAGAAGCTCCACCAGTTGGTGCTTTTCTTTTTCCGAAGGGAGAACTTATACTTTTATATCCAGGAATAGGCCAAACAAATCCATTAGGATTAAAATCAATTATTGTATTGTCAAATGTAGTAGGAAAAATAGAATCATTTTGAATTATTGGAATAAAAAATATAGAAATAAAAATTGAAAAAATAATTATAAATAATAAAAACTTTTGAAATAAATTATGAATAAGCAACACTCCTTTGAATATAAATTATTAATAATAGACTTTATAACATGATTTTAAGATAAATGCAAGTTATAAGAATAAAAATCTTAAGAAATTATTAAAATAATACTTGTCAAAAAATAAAAACTATGTTAATATATAAAATGACTTTGAGAGAAGTAAAATTATAGGGGTATAGTGTCAATGGTAGCACATCGGTCTCCAAAACCGCCTGTGAGGGTTCGAATCCTTCTACCCCTGCCATTTAAATTGAATAGAATTACAATGAAAAAGAAAAAATGCTAAATATTTTATTTTAGAGAGCAAATTATTTGGTGAAATATTTGTAATAAAATAAGCATGGGGAGCTTTTGAGTAATAAATAAATTAAGGTGTCTAAAATTAAAAACAATTAGTTTTAGGAATTAGGGTGGAAACGCGGAATCTAAACTTTCGTCCCTAGCTACATATTATAGTGGCTAGGTATGAAAGTTTTTTGAAATAGGGAGGAATTTTTATGTTAAAATCAATGGAAACATTAGTTGCATTATGCAAAAACAGAGGATTTATATATCCAGGTTCAGAAATTTATGGAGGATTAGCAAATACATGGGATTATGGACCATTAGGAAGTGAATTAAAGAACAATGTGAAGGCAGCTTGGAGAAAGAAATTTGTACAAGAACAACCTAATATAGTAGGATTAGATGCTGCAATATTAATGAATCCAGAAACATGGGTAGCATCAGGACATATAGGAGGATTTTCTGATCCATTAATAGATTGTAAAGAGTGTAAAACGAGACATAGAGCAGATAAATTAATTGAAGAATGGGCACATGAAAATGGAAAAGATATGGTTGCAGATGGAATGTCTGATAAAGAGTTAATAGATTTTATAACAGAAAATAAAATACCATGTCCGACTTGTGGAAAAACAAATTTTACTGACATAAGAAAATTTAATTTAATGTTTAAAACATTCCAAGGAGTAACAGAAGATACAACAGCAACAGTATACTTAAGACCAGAGACAGCACAAGGAATATTTGTAGATTTTAAAAATGTTTTGCGTACATCAAGAAAAAAAATGCCAATGGGTATTGCTCAAATTGGTAAAGCATTTAGAAATGAAATAACACCAGGAAACTTTACATTTAGAACTAGAGAATTTGAGCAAATGGAACTTGAATTTTTCTGTAAGCCAGGAACAGATTTAGATTGGTATAAATATTGGAAAGATTATTGTGAAAAATGGTTATTGAATTTAGGAATAAAAAAAGAAAATATACGTTTAAGAGAGCATTCTGCAGATGAACTTGTATTTTATAGCAAAGCTACAACAGATATTGAATTTGCATTTCCATTTGGATGGGGAGAATTATGGGGAATTGCAGATAGAACAGATTATGATTTAACACAACATATGAACCATTCAAAACAAGATTTATCATATCAAGATCAAGAAACAAACGAAAAATATGTACCATATGTTATAGAACCATCATTAGGTGCAGATAGAGTTGTTTTAGCATTTTTATGTAATGCTTATGATGAAGAGGAAATTGCGGAAGGTGATACAAGGGTTGTATTACATTTACATCCAGCTTTAGCTCCATATAAAGTAGCTGTTTTACCACTATCTAAAAAATTATCAGAAAAAGCACAAGAGGTATATTCAAAATTATCTAAGAAATTTATGTGTGATTATGATGAAGCAGGTAGTATAGGAAAGCGTTATAGAAGAGAAGACGAAATAGGGACACCATATTGTGTAACTATTGATTTTGATACTCTTTCTGACGAAACAGTTACTGTAAGAGATAGAGATACTATGGAGCAAGTTAGAATAAAAATAGATGAACTAGAAAAATGGATAGAAAAAAAATTAGAATTTTAGTAGACAAATTTACATAAATGTGTTATACTAATTTAGTACCCGAAAATAGGTTGACAGAAGGAGGATTTCATTATGATGAATGGCTGCAAAGAACCCCCTGTAATAGATGGGTTCGAAATGAAGGCGGTTGGAGGACAGATTAAAATCACGTATATGTCCGAAGGCTGGATTGTTGAAACTTGCGATCATGATGACTGCGAAGGTGCTAGCGGTAGGGTTGAGGAAGTGTTGAGGGAAGATATATCGTATAACTTCAACCTTAATCCGAATGACCGGACAAAAGCATTATCTTTGCATGAGATTCAGGAACACGTAGGTGCACAGCTTATGTAATCAAAAAATTAATGAAATTTAGAGACCAGCAGTAAATTACTGCTGGTCTAAGTTTTTTCGTATAAATCAATTATATTGATGTCTTTTTCTTCAAAATTGTCGACAAATCCTATTTTGGCAATAGAATTATTTTCATCTATTCCTTGAATCCAAACAGGTCTATCTGCATAAAATACATCACATTTTTCTTCATTTTCTAAAATGTTGTGAACTCTTTTTAAATCCATAAAATCAACTCCTAAAAATATATTTAATTAAATTATATCCATGTTAAATAAAATTATAACTAATTTTCAAAGACTGACTAATCAACTAAAGATACAAGTATTTTTTATGTAAGTGGTTGCCATAAAGTAGAAATATACTAAAACTCTACGCTCTGTAAGTTAGACTTATTATATTGTTTTAGTTTGGTAGTTAACACAAAAAGTAAAGCGATAATGTAAACTGAAAGTGGAAAAAAGCGGAAAAAAGTGGAAAAAAGTCGTATTGTAATAGAAAAGAGTATATGATATAAAAAATACAGATTACTATTCAGCCAATTTATAATATATATTAAAATTACGCTCTTTGCTAGTTCGATTTTATCGTATCATTGCAAGCTATGAATTGCTGTATTTTAATATATATTATAAATAAATTTATTAGTAATTAATAAATATAAATGAAAGGAGATGGATATATGGAAAAAACCATCAAAACAAAGCCAGAAGCATTAATGAAATTTACGGCAATGATTTTAACAATAATAATGATGTTACAACTTTTAGCACCAATAGCTT
>CANPFO010000010.1 GCA_947573555.1 uncultured Clostridium sp.
TTTATTGGTACTAATATTTATAATAATTCTTTAGTATTTATAGATAGATATAATACAGAAAAATATAAAAATGCAAATATTTGTATCTTTGGTACTAGTGGTTCAGGGAAATCTTTTTATACAAAATTATTAATAATAAGATATAAATTATTAGGTATAAAGCAATATATAATTGACCCAGATAGAGAATATTATAGAATTTGCGAAAAATTACATGGAGTACAAATAAAATTAGGGCCAACATCAAAAACATATATAAATATTTTAGATATTAGAAAGGAAAGTATAGAGGAGGGAGAGTCTGGATATTTAGCTACAAAAATAAGCAAATTAATAGGTTTTTTCAATTTAATTTTTGGAGAAATGAATGAAGAAGAGAAGGCATTATTAGAGGAAAAAATAATTGAAATATATAAATTAAAAAATATAACATTTGACGATAAAAGTTTATTTAATGAAAATAAAAAATTTAAAAGTTCAAAACAAATGCCGATATTAAAAGATTTATATGAAATTTTAGGACAAGATAATAGGACAAAAAAATTTAAAATAAAATTAATTCCATTTGTAAAAGGCTCAATGAAGTTTTTTAATAATTATACTAATATAAAAATAAATAATGAAATAATAGTTGCAGATATTTATGATTTAGGAGAAGAAAACTTAAAATATGGAATGTATCTTTTTACTGATATTTTTTGGGACAAAATTAAAGAGAGTAGGGAAGAAAGAAAAGCAATTTATTTAGATGAGATTTGGAGATTGATTCGGAATTACTTCTAATAAAAATGTTGCGAGTTTTATTTATAAAATTTTTAAAACCATTAGAAAATACGGAGGAAGTGGGGTAGCAATAACGCAAGATATTTCTGATGTTTTTAGTTTAGAAAATGGAACTTATGGAAAAAGCATTTTAAATAATTCTAGTATAAAAACATTTTTTTCATTAGAAGAAGATAATATAAAAATATTATCAGAGTATTCAAATATATCAGAAAAGGAAAAAATTGAAATAAAGTCTTTAAAAAGAGGAGAGTGCTTGATGTTTGTAGGAGAAGAGCATATATTAACAAAAATTCAAGCATCTGAAAATGAGAAAGAAATTATAGAAGGTGAAAAAGTGAATGATAAAAATTATAACAGCAATGAATAATCCTAACTTAAATCAAGAATTAAAAAAAGAAAAAAATGTACAAATATTATATAAAGATATTTTTTATAAAGAAGGAATTTTAGAAATATTAGAAAAAAATAAAGAAATAAATTATATAATAATTGATGAAAATTTATCAGGAGAAATTGAATTAAATAAATTAATAGAAAAAATATTAGAAAAAAATAAAAAAATAAAAATAATAATTACAATAAAAAAAGATAATAAAAATAAAATAGAAATAAATAATAATAAAATAATTAAAATATATTACGAAGGAAAAATAAATTTAAATAAAATAAAAAATAATAAAAAAATGAAAGAAGAGAAAAAAAATAAAATTAAATATTTTCAGAAAATAAAACAAAGAAATTATAAAATAGATGAGGAAAAAAATGGAAATTCAAAAATGATAACAATTTTTGGAGAAAGGCAAGTAGGAAAAAGTATAATAGCAATAAATTTATCATATTACCTAAGTAGTAAAAATTGCACAGTACTTCTAGTTGAACTAAACGAAGAAAACCCTAGTATTTTTTCTATTTTAAGATGTAAAAAAGTTAAACAAAAAAGATGTAAAAATAAGAAAAAATTAAAGAACAGTTATAGAAAAACTGAAAAAATTTTTATTCCCAAATATGTGGATAAACAATTTTTAGAGAAAAAAATTGTAAAAGTAAATAAAAAAATTAATTTATTATCTTATAATAAATTAATTAATTATAATTTTATAAATAGTATAAAAAATAAATATGATTATTTAATTATAGAAAATAATATTAGAAAAAATAAATTAATAAACAGAAAAATAATAAATAATTCTGAAAAAAATATAATAATTATTAAACCAAATTTACAAGGGATAAAAAATAGTAAAAAAATAATAGAAAAAAATAATTTAAATAAAATAAATAATTTAAAAATAATAATAAATAATTTTAATAAATATTCAATTGATGAAAAAATAATTAAAATAATTTTTAAGAAAAATGAAATAATCGGAAAAATAGAAAATAAAAATATTTACGATAATTTAATTAATAAAAATTTTAAAAATATAAAATACAAATATTTAATAAAAGACTTTAAAAGAATAGGAGAACAATTATGAAAAATGAAATTAATAATCAAATACAAATTGGACAAAATTTAGATGATGAAATAGGACAAAAAAATTTTTTAGAGACAACTTTAGGAAAAACTATTAATTTAGGTGTAGATATAGGGATTAGGGCATTACTTCCAGACTTTATAGAAGAACAGATAATAGATTTAAAAAATAATTTAATAGAATATGGACTAAAAGATGGGATTAAAAAGAGTATAGATGATGCTATAGATTTAGGAAAAAGTGCAGTTGGAATATTAGCTGGAAATTTTGAGAATATATCACAAGCGCAAAATGCAATTAAAAAGGGAGGAATAATTAATAATGTTTCTAATTTGTTAGATGATATAATTAATAGATTAAATAAAAATGGAAAAATAAATTCTGTTATTTCTAAAACAATAAAACAAGGAAAAAATTCTATTTTAAATAATGTAGAAAAAAATATAGAAAATACTTTTAATAATCAATTAAAATCATTAAGCTATACAGAAAAATATATAAATAATTGGCAAGAATGTTTTAATAATAAAGATTTTAATGGAATGGAAAAAGAAATGAAGAAACTAGAAAAGCAAATTCATTATTTAATTCCAATAGAAAATACAATTAATCAGTTCAAAAAAATTCAAAATGTACATAATTTAATAAAGAATAATGGATATAATTTTAATTTAAGTAATGAAGAATTAGAATTATCAGAAAAATTAAAATAAATTAATTTATTTTTAATAGTTATAAAAAACATAATAGTTTTTAAAAATTGAAATTTTATTATTTATTAAAATTTTTAAGAAAATAGAAAGAATTATGTATTAATTTATAAAAATAGTCTAAAGTACTATCAGGGCATTTAGTTAAAATTCTATTAATTTTACAAATTGTATTATTTGAATTTTCATTTCCAAATAAAATAAAATCAGAAGAATAACCAGTGAAATTAATGATTTTTATTAAAGTTTTTGTACTTAAAGAACGTTCTCCTCTTTCAAGTTGACCTAGAAAAACATCAGAAATATCAATCATTTCTGAAAATGTTTCTCTATTCATATTAAATTCCTTTCTAATTTGCCTAATTCTATTTCCTACTTCTATATCGTTCATAAATTCCTCCAAGATTATAAAAATATTATAATATAAAAACAAAAAACAACTAATACACTATGAGTAAAAATATTATATATGCAAATAGTACACGAAGTTTGTCGAAAAGTATAAAAAAATAAAACATTTTCAAAATAAAAAATGCATATAAGAACTATACTTATTTATAAAAGTAAATATTAAATTTATATATATAAGAAATATTTATTCAAAAAAAAAACAAAAATAGTATAAAAATAATAAAAAAGGAAAAAATAATAAAAGAAAGAGAGGGAACAAAATGGAAAAAGAAAAAATAGAAAATACAATAGAAAATATATATGAAATAAAATATGAAATATTAGACCAAAAAATAGTTCAGAAAATAAAAGAAAATAAATATAAATTTAAAAAAACAGAAGAAACCAGAATAATAGAAGAAATAAAAGAGAAATTATTGAAAAAACAGATAGAACAATTATTAAAAGAAAATGAAGAGAACAACAATCTAAAAAATTCGATAATAATGAAAGAAATGTATAAACAAGGATTTATAGATGGAGTAAATTTAATAATAGATTGTAAAATACAAAATTAGTATAAATCTAAAACATTAGATTCCCCTAAGTTTTTTACGAAAATTGCTTGCAAAATTTGGTATCGTTTAGTATAATACAAATGTAGAAATATCTAAGAAAAGAGGGAATAATAATGGAAGAAACACCACAAAGAAGAGACGGAAAAATAATCGAAAGAGATATAGACAAAGAGATGAAAACAGCATATATAGACTATGCAATGAGTGTTATAGTATCTCGTGCACTTCCAGACGCTAGAGATGGTTTAAAACCAGTACATAGAAGAATACTTTATTCAATGCACGAAGACGGAATCACTTCAGACAAAGCATATCGTAAATGTGCTAATACCGTTGGTTCTGTTTTAGGACGTTATCATCCACATGGCGATAGTTCTGTATATGATGCAATGGTAAGATTAGCTCAAGATTTTACAATGAGATACCCATTGGTAGATGGACATGGTAACTTTGGTTCAGTAGATGGAGATAGTCCAGCAGCAATGAGGTATACTGAAGCTAGAATGTCTAAAATTTCAGAGTTAATGCTAACAGATATAGAAAAAAATACAGTTAATTTTATGCCAAACTATGATGATAGATTACAAGAACCATCTGTTTTACCAGCGAGAATACCAGCATTGTTAGTAAATGGTTCTTCTGGTATAGCCGTAGGTATGGCAACAAATATACCACCACATAACTTATCAGAAGTAATTGATGGAATTATACAAGTAATAGATAAACCTGAAGTAACAATAGATGAGTTAATGGAAATAATAAAAGGTCCAGATTTCCCAACAGGAGCAACAATATTGGGAAAAGAAGGTATAAAAGAAGCATATACAACAGGTAGAGGAAAAATTACAATGAGAGCCGAAGCCGAAATTGAAGAAATGAGCGGAAACAGACAAAGAATAATAATTACATCTTTACCATATCAGGTTAATAAAGCTAAATTAGTTATGACAATAGCAGAGCTAGCGAAAGAAAAAAGAGTAGAGGGAATAGCAGAAGTCAGAGACGAATCTGATAGAAAAGAAAAAACAAGAGTGGTTGTAGAATTAAAAAGAGATGCAAGACCACAAGTCATATTAAATCAGTTATATAAACATACTCAAATGCAAGAAACATTTGGAACAATAATATTAGCATTAGTTGACGGGGAACCCAAAATATTAACATTAAGAGAATGCATAGATTGTTTTATAAAACATAGAAAAGAAGTAATATTAAGAAGGTCAAAATTTGAATTAGACAAAGCCCTAGCAAGAGCTCACATTTTAGAAGGTTTAAAAATAGCATTAGACAATATAGATGAAGTAATTAATATAATACGTTCTTCATATGATAATCCAAAAGAAAGATTAATGGAAAGATTTGGACTTTCTGAAATACAAGCACAAGCAATATTAGATATGCAATTAAAACGTTTATCAGGATTGCAAAGAGAAAAAATAGAAGAAGAATATAATGAATTAATGAAATTGATAGCGTATTTAAGAGAGGTATTATCTAGTGAAACATTAGTATACAAAATAATAAAAGACGAATTATTAGAAATAAAAGAAAAATTTGGAGATGACAGAATAACAAAAATATTACCAGCAGCAGGAGAGTTTGTAGAAGAAGATTTAATTAAAGAGGAACAAACTGTAATAACACTAACACATTTTGGATATATAAAAAGAATGCCAATAGATACATATAAAAGCCAGAGAAGAGGTGGAAAAGGAATTACAGCTACAGCAACAAGAGAAGAAGACTTTGTAAAACAGATATTTACAGCTTCTACACATGATACAATTTTGTTCTTTACAAATAAAGGAAAATTATATAAATTAAGAGGATTCGAGATACCAGAAGCAGGAAGAACTGCAAAAGGAACAGCAATTGTTAATTTATTAAGTTTAGATGCAGGAGAAAAAATATCTGCAGTTATACCAATTCAAAATTTTGCAGAAGGAAAATATTTATTAATGGCAACAAAAAAAGGACTAATAAAGAAAACAGCATTAATAGAATATAATTCTGGAAAGAAAACAGGTTTACAAGGGATAACATTAAAAGAAGATGATGAATTAATAACAGTAAGACTTACAGACGGAGAGGATAATGTTGTACTTGTAACAAAAGAAGGAATGTGTATAACATTCGACGAGAAAGAAGTAAGACCAATAGGAAGAGTATCTCAAGGGGTTATAGGTATAAGACTAGATGAAGATGATGAAGTAATTGGTATGGAATCTGTAATATTAGGTGGAAAAGCAACATTACTTGCAATAACAGAAAATGGATTTGGAAAAAGAACGGAATTAGACGAATATAGAGTACAAATTAGAGGTGGAAAAGGAGTTATAACTTATAAAATAACACCAAAAACTGGAAAAATAGTTGGAGTAAGAATCGCAACAGAAGAAGATGATGTAATGCTAATAACAGATACAGGAACAATTATTAGACTAGAAGTAAAAGACATAAGTGTATTAGGAAGAGCAACACAAGGAGTTACTTTAATGAGAACAAATGATGGAGGAAAAGTTGTAAGTATAGAAACTTTAACACCAGAAATGAAAGAGTCAGTTGAATAAGAGAAAAAGGGAAAGAGGGACTTCCTTAAAAGCCCTGTAAATTGGGACTAAAGGACCCCCTTTTAATAATATCGATTTTTACTTTTATTTTTATTGATAAAAAGATTTATATATTAATATATAAATCTTTAATATTATATGGAAAAAGTAAAAAAAGGTCATTATTAAAAGGGGGTCCTTTAGTCCCAATTTACAGGGCTTTTAAGGAAGTCCCTCTTTCTCTTTTTCTCTATTTTCTAAATCTTAAATCATCTCCAAAAAAATAATAAATATCATAATAGCCAGCAATTCTAGAACCTATTCGTTCTTCGTAATTTCTAAAAATATCATTAATATTTAAATTAGTAGATATGATTGTTTTAGTAATTTTATTATTTAAATTTAAAATTCTAGTATTTAAGATAGTAAATAATTCACTAAGCTTCATACTATTTAAGCTTTCAGTTCCTAAATCATCAATTATTAATAAATCACAATTTAAAATAGATTGATAAAAATTAGAATCTAAGTTTTTTTGTCTATTAATTTTATAATCTATTACGCTTTCAAGTAGTACAGGAGATGTCTGATAAACTACAGTTTTTCCTTTTTTTAATAATTCTGTAGCAATACAATTTGACATGAAAGTTTTACCGTAGACCAGTAGAGCCTATAAATAATAAATTTTTATAATCAGAGTTTTCAAAATTATTAATAAATTCTAGACACTTATTTTTAATGTTTAAGATATTTTTCCTAGGCGAAATATTAAATTTATACTTGGATAAATCTACATCATCTGAAAAAATAAACTCATTAAAGTTAGTAAAATTTTCTTTTTTCAAATTATACATATTAGATTTATTAAAAGAAATATCTAATAATTTTTGTTTTAAACAATTACACATAATATTTTTATTATTTTCCAAAACAAAACCTGTGTCATTACAAATTTTACATTCAAAAAAAGGTTTTAAATAATCTAAATTATAATTATTTTTTAATAAAATTAATTCTTTTTCTTTTTTTAGGTCAGACATTTTTTGTTTTAAATTCTCAATATCAGAAGAATTAGAAGAATTATTTAATATATTTTTAGCAGTGCTTATTGCAAAATTATTTAATTCAGTATCTATCTCTTCTAATCTAGGAATTAATTTATATAAATTTTGTTTTCTTCTATCTAGATCTAATTCTTTATTTAATCTCTTTTGTTGATATTCTTTTAATAAAGAATTTAAAATTTCATTTGACATTAATTTTCTCCTTCAATATTATTATTTGCATATAAAAAGTCTAAATTTGTATATTTCCTTTGTTCATAATTAGCCTTTGAAACTTGAGACTTAATTTCTTTTAAGTCCTTATTTTGCTTTTTACGTTGCTCTAAAAATGCTTCAATTTGTTCAGTAGTTTTTAAATTCCTTTCATGCCAATCTGAAATAATGTTATTAATATATTCAAAAGTAGGATTTTGTTTATAAGTAGTTCTTTTTAATGCAATTTCTATTATATTCATATCATATCCAAAATCTAGAATCCAGTTTTCTATATATGCTTCTTCATATTGAGTTAAACCATTATGTTTTCCCAGTTTTTTTGCAATAGAATTTTTAATTTTTGTTAATTTTTCTTGTTTTTGATAATATAAATCTAAATCGTTATAAGTTTGAATTTTATTAGTTCCCCAAGCTTCAGCAACAGTTTGCACATAATTTTTATGCAATGCAGAACGTTTATAACAATAATCAAATAAAGTAATCATAACTTGTTCATCAAAATTATATTTTTTAAACCATAAATCAATATCATTATACCAAGTTGGACCCATAATGCCTTGAAAGTACATATTGTTAATATGTTCAATAGCATTAGCTCTTGACTGATTTCTAGAATTTCTTTCTACTGTTTCTTTAGACTGAGTAAGATTAGGTTTATACAAATTATTTAAAGTTGCTTCTTGTAAGTCTATAATAGAAAAACCAGTTGTATTTTTTAAAATCAAATTATTAACTTCTAAATATTTCAATCCATCATTTATAGATTTTAAGGGTAAAGATAATTTCTTTGATAAATCATTTATCTTAATATCTTTTTTATATTTTGATAAAAATAATAAATATAAATATATTTTTAAGTAATCACTAGGAATTTGAGACAGATGCTCTGCAAAAAATATATCTGGTATTATTGTTTCTGAAAATAAAAGTTGTTTTTCTTTTTGTTCTAATTTCATTATAAAGACCTCCATAAAATAAATGACTTTGATAAAATAAATTATAACTTTTTTAGACGAAAAATTCAAGATAATTCAAATATTTTGTATGTTAAAGAACGTCCCCTTATTCCATTTATCTTAACTTAACAACATTGGGGCTGTCCCCTAGTCCCGATTTACAGGGATTTTAGGGAACGTCCCTCTTTCCCGAAGCTTTTCCGAAAAATAATAATTTTTTCTTTAATAAAAAATTGAAAATATATTTAATAACATAAGTAATTTTTTCTCCATTAAAACCAGAAATACTAAAAATAAAAATTGGAAATGAAAATATTAAAAATAAAATAATTTTAATATTTAAATTATTAAAAAGATTAATAAAAATAAAAACAAAAAAATCCCAAAATAAATTAAGAAAAATAGTAGAATAATCAAAAACACCAAATAATTTACTTTTAAAATTATAATTTTGTGGAAAAATAAATTTCATAAAAACTCCTTATCTAATAATTTTTTTTAAGTTATTCACATTTTGTGAAATATCTGTGGAAACTCCACCTAAAAATTCCCTCACAAAAGAATTAGCTTTAATTAGTAAAAAAAGACCACCAATATAAATAAATTTATTAAAAAGATTTGATGAAGAATAATCAATTGAAAATAAAATTAATAGAATAATAGAAACTATAATTTGAATAAATAATAAAGAAAATAAATTTTTAAACCATGATTTAAAAAACCAAGAAGTAGATACTAATGAATTTGAAAGAATTGCAAATGGTGTAATTAAAATAAATACTTTTATTAATACATATCTAAAAGAGTAAGAAAATACCAAGCTAAAAAGCGAAAAAGAAATTACACTTTTAATTAAACCATCTAAAGAAAAAATATCTAAAGAAGAATTATTAATATAAATATTATTATTGATATCTAATATAAGTTCAGAAAAACATACATTTTTATTAAATAAATTTTCTCCTAAATCTCTAATTGCTAGAGAAATATTAGAAAAAATATCTAAAAATTCAGAGATTAAAAAATAAGAAAAATTCATACAAATTCCACAAATAATTAATTTCAATAGAAAATTTTGTGGTTTTTCTACTTGTGAATATACAATATGAGAAAGCAAAAGCTTAATTGCAAAATATAAAATTATTCCTAATAATAAAGAATTAGAAATTAATAAAATTCCATTTGATGCAGAAGTTCCAAAAATATTTTCAAAATATTTATCTTTCAAAATTTCTGAATTTATAAAAGTAATATCATCTAATAAAAAATATAAATTATTATCTATAGAGCTAAATAAATTTCCTAAAATTGTATTTATAGTATCTATAATAATTTGGGTTATATTTAACTGTTCCAAAAATCCTCCTAACTAACTAATGATTTTATAGCTGATAAAATTAAATCTATTGCAAGAATAAATGCATAAGAAAATAATGAACCCTTAATTATTCTTTTCGCAGTTCTAATTCTTTCTTCATCTCCAAAACTAAATTTTTTCATAAACACTCCTGTTCCCACAGCAACTGCAGCCGCAGGAGTAGAGAGCTTTATAAGCCAACTTTGTATATTCTCAAATGCAGAGTTTATTTTGGAAACTATTTTAGGATCGGCTGCAAAAGAAATGGTATTAAAAGAAAATAATAATATAATAAAAACTATTAAATTAAAAAATAATATTTTTTTAAATTTCATAAAAAAACCTCCATTCTAAAAATAAAATAAAAAAATAAATAAAAAATAAATAAAAAAATTAATTAAAAATATTTAAAAAACGGTAACATTTGAATTTTAAAGGGTTTTAGAATTTTGTTACCATCAGTTAAAAAAGTAAGAGCAGTGAAGGTTTCTAGTTCTTGTGTAAAAAAATTTGTATCATAAATATAATCTTTTTGAAAATAAGAGTTATAAGATTCAGAAATGTTTGAATTTATAGAATTTAAACTGTTAGTAATATAATTAAAAGAAGTTTCTTTAGCATTTTCTGAGATTGTTTTGGAAAATTTTTCCTTATCCTCTTTCCCTAGTTGTTTCTGCGCTTCTTCTATAGTAAATATATCATCTGTTCGAAACCAAATTTTATTAATTAAGTTCTGAATAATTACTTTTACAGTACTTTCATCTTTTAAAGCATTTTTTAAAGATGAATAACTTTGAGTACTAACAATGTTTATACACTTTGACTCTCTACTTAAAGAGAAGAATTCACCATCTGTTTTTGTACAATATTTGTCATATTCATCACATATAAATGCTGTTTTTTTAGATATATTTTTAGATATAGAAGATAATATTTCTGTTTGAAAATCTAATTTTAAATATGTAGCTATTATTTTAGAAAGCATATCATATTCGGCGATATTCATGTTAAGAACAACAATTTTGCCAAATTTAATTACATCCTCAAAACCCAAAAAATTAAGTTTTTCTTTAGGGGCAGAAAAGGTAGAATAAATATCATAATCTGACATAAAAGTATTTGTAATTCTAGTTATTTCTGAAATTAAAATTGATTTTGTTCTTGAATCCAAATTTTCAAATTCCTTTTGGAAAAAATTTAAAGATTCATTTAAATCATATACTTGTTTATAATTTAATTTAGATTTTATAAATAAATCTTTTAATATTTTTATTTTATCATTATAATAATTAGGAATAGTTATTAATTTATGAATTTCAGAAAATGTTACATAGTTATTATTATATAATCTACAAAGTTTTATTGCCTCACATAATATTTGTTCTGCTTTGTCTAACCAATAAGACTCAGAATTATTTTCTGAAAATAAAGTTAAAATTGTTTTTAATCTATTAGCTAATACTATAGGTTTTAAATTAGGTTTATGTAGAGGATTATAAAAAGTTTTTGAATTTAAATCAACTATAATTAAATCTTTTTCTAAATTATATAATTTTGCATATTCTAAAACTTTTTTATAATAATTTCCTTTTACATCTAGAATAAGCATTCCTATTTTATCATTTATATTTTTACTGTTATATTCTAACAATTGCTTTGTAAATGGATACATAGCTGATGAAGTTTTTCCAGAGCCAATTGTTCCAGTTATTAAAAAGTTTTGATATAATCCTTTTTCAGAAATAAATATATTTTCACCTGTTTTTATATTTTTTCCTATTAATAAATTTAAATTAGTAAATTCTTTTTTTGTAGGTCTATTTTTATTTATTTTTTTTGAAAGATATTTAGAAAAAAATTTATTAAATAAAAAATTAAAAAAAATAAAATTAGAAAAAATATAAGTAAAAATAAAAATAATTTTTATATATTTCCAAAGATCTGGATTTTTTGAACAAATATCAAATGGATGTAAACCATAATTTATTATAATTTCATTAGAAAAATAAATAGGAAAAAAAATAAAAAAACAAAATAAACTAGAAAAAAATAAAAAAATAAAACAAAAAATAATTTTATATTTTAATATTAAAATCCCTCCTTCTTAATTTTTAATTTTGAACCTTGACGAGTGTGTAAGATTTTTACTTCGAAAAAAGTATAAAATGAATATAATGTTATAAAAAGATTAATAATAAATATGATAAAAAATAAATCAATAAGTTTAAAAATAAAATCACCGCCTTACTGAATACTTAATATATAATATTTTTTTAGATTTGTCTATACTTTTTTTAAAAAATATGATAAAATATAACAAAGTTCGTTTGAACTAATTTAAGGAGGTTTAATATGGAAATTAATAAAAATACAACAATAGGTGAAATATTAGAAAAGGCACCAGAAAAAGTTGATATATTACTAGAAATAGGAATGCATTGCTTAGGTTGTCCTGCATCACAAATGGAAACATTAGAAGAAGCTTGTGATGTACATGGAATAGATGTTGAAGAAGTAATTGCAAAATTAAATGCTTAATTGAAAATATTTAAAAATTATTAAAGATTAAAACAAATTTGAAAAATGTTGATAAATTAATATGTTTTTAGATGAAAACTCAATTGTAAATCTTAATATATTTTAAATAATTAATATTAATATATCAACATTTTAAAATGTATTACAAAAAAGTTTATACATTAACAAAAATTTGACAAAAAAATGAAAAAAATTTTATAAATGTATTGACAAATAAAAAAATATATAGTATTATATAAAAGCGTTATGAGTTAACGCAAAAATTTGGTGATGAGCTATTAGCTCAGTAGGTAGAGCACTTGACTTTTAATCAAGTTGTCCCGCGTTCGAATCGCGGATAGCTCACCAAAAGAACTAAATAATAAAAAGATTATTTAGTTCTTTATATATATATGGCCCCTTGGTCAAGCGGTTAAGACATCGCCCTTTCACGGCGGAGACATGGGTTCGATTCCCGTAGGGGTCACCAAGCTTGCCACTTTAGCTCAGTTGGCCAGAGCACCGCACTTGTAATGCGGGGGTCCTCAGTTCGAATCTGAGAAGTGGCTCCATAATTGTCAGTAGTTTTGCAATAAGCTTAATTACTGGCTTTTTTATTTTAAAAAATGAAATATTGTTTCTTATTAATTTGTAAGGTATATAGCTAAATTTCTACAATATTAGAAATGGATTCATTTAAGATTTCAGCAACTACTTTATCTAATATTCTATATTGATTAATATCTATTTCTAAATTATTTGATAAAATATTAAAATTTCCAAATTTTTCATTGCTTATGTAATTGGTAATAAAAAATCCATTTTAATAAATAACTTCCATATCCTTTTGAACGAATTTCTTCATTTACAGCCAAATATAGTATAAAAATCATATCTTTGTAATGAATCAAATATATAATTCCCAATACTATTATTTTTCAAACTATTTGTGTTATTATGTTTTCTCTTAAAACTGTTGAAAAATAATAGAAAATTGTATATAATATTAAATAATTATAAATGTAGTCATTATAATTAAATTGTTGACCAAAGCACCACATTACAAGTGTGAGGTTTCAGTAGGAGAATATAAATGGATAAAATAGTAATAGTAACAGGTGCATCTAGAGGTATTGGTAGGGAAATAGCAAAACAATTAGCTATAAAACGGATATAAAATAATAGCCAATTATAATAAATCTGAGAAAGATATACTAGAGCTAGAAAAAGAATTAAAAGGAAAAAATATAAATATAGACATATTCAAAGCAGATGTATCTAAAAGAGAAGAAGCAGAAAAATTTATAGAATATGTAATAAAAAAATACAAAAAAGTAGATGTATTAATAAATAATGCAGGAATATCACAATTTAAAGAATTTACTCAAATTACAGATGAAGACTGGCAAAATATAATAAATGTAAACTTAAATTCGGTATTTTATATGTCACAAGAAGTATGCAGAAATATGATACATAATAAAAATGGTTGTATAATTAATATTTCTTCAATATGGGGATTAGTAGGAGCATCATGCGAAGTGCATTATAGTGTAAGTAAAGCTGGAATTGATGCAATGACAAAATCATTATCTAAAGAACTAGGTCCATCAAATATAAGAGTAAATTCAATAGCACCAGGAATTATTAATACAGATATGAATAAAAATTTAACAAGAGAAGACATAGAAAATATAAAACAAGAGATACCTCTTGAAAGAATAGGAGAAGCAATAGATATAGAAAAGTGTATAGAATGGTTGATAGAAGATAAATATACTACAGGTCAAGTAATATCAATTAATGGAGGATGGGTAATATAAAAAAAGCATATTTTTAATATGCTTTTTAATTTTCACTTAATCTTCTTTTATAATTTCCAGAAAGTATTTTTGGAAAATAAGTTATTAATTTATAAACTGCTAATCTGATTTTTTTACTCCACAAATAAGATCTTCTTAATTTTCTAGCAGAACCTAAAGATAAAGGTTCATCTTCTAAAACTATTAATTCAGTTTGCTTTTTCTCTATATCAAAAATATAATTATTACAATTATTATTATCCCATTCGTTATTATTATTTTTAAAACAGAAGTTAAAAGTTTCACCTTCTCCAATATGTATTTCAGATTGAAAGCCAAGTTCTGTTCTTTCCATTTTTATTTCGTTTATATTATCCCAATTAATTCCAAAACCATAATGAATAAAAACTTCTTCAGAATTGTCCTGAAAAAATTTACCTGTATAAGATATTTTAACATCACTATTTTCAACTAATTTGTCAGTATTAAAAAATATGTTTTTAACTAGTTCCATTTAAACTCTCTCCTTATTTATCTTTTGCTACAAACATTATAATATTAAATTAAATATAGTTCAAGTATTTTTTGTAAAATTTTTAGAAAAATTGTAATTTTTGGTAATATTATAAATTAAAAATATCTCAGTAATACTGCAATTAAAGAATGTAATTAGAAAAAATAACATATTCTTATATATATAATTTGAGTTTTGGTATTTTTTTACAATGAGTTTCTTGGAATTCTTCATAATAGTACCTAAAATTAATAAAGATTGCTTGATTGGAATGAAAAATAGAAGTTGTAAAATAAAAAAATAAGTAACGTTCACGGGAAAAAATTATTAATGTATCTTTTTCAAAAACTTTTCGGCTCAATACATAAATCAAAAACTTCTAAAATTAGTTTATGGCACCCTTCCATTTCGCTACGCTCATGAACTCTTTCCATAAACTAATTAAGAAGTTTTAAATTTATTCCAGTCACATTCAAAGTTTTATCAAAAGATACATTAATAATTTTTTAACCTAAGTGAAAAATGCTTATTTTTTTATACTACAACTTCTTTTTGAATAGAATGAACAAAATCTTTATTAATTTTAGGTACTATTATGAAGAATTCCAAGAAACACATTGTAAAAAAATACCGAAACTTAAATATATATAAATATTGTAAAAAGAAAAATAATATGTTAGTATTAAAGTAGAGCATATAAAAGGAGAGATAGTAAATATGAATAAAGAGAATATTAAGTGGGATGAATTAGAAAATAAGATAATGGACAAAAACGTTGAACAAAATGAACAAGATGAAAGTATAATAGAAGAACAAAATGATGGAGAGATAGAAATTCAAAATGATGGTAAAAAAAGAAAAGCTATTATTTCTATAATTATAATAAGTATTATAGTAGGAGTATTTATTATATTTTCAACAATTTTTGCAATTATAAATATAAAAAATGATAATATTGTAAATGGAGTTAAAATTCAAGGAATAGATGTTTCAGGGCTATCAAGAGATGAGGCAAAATCAAAAATAGAACAAATATATAATGATAAGAAACAAAAAGAAATTGTGTTAGAATATAAAGAATATAATCAAGTAATTACTCCTGAATTAGTAGAAGTTAATTATAACATAGAAAAATCAGTTGAAAAAGCACTATCAATAGGGAAAGATAGCAATATAATTACCAATAATTACAATATTTTATTTGCTATGATGGGAAAAAAGAATATAGACATAAATGTAACTTTAAATGAGGAACTAACAAATAAAGCGATACAAGATATACAAACTAATTTACCAGAAGCAGTTATAGAACCATCATACTATATTGAGAATGATAATTTAATAATAACAAAAGGAAAACAAGGGATACAAGTAGAACAAGAAAAATTGATAGCGAAATTAAAGGAAAATTTTAAAAAAACTAATGAAAATCAAGAACATATAGAGTTACCAGTAATTAATAAGGAACCAAGTGAAATAAATATAGAAAAAATATATGAAGAAGTACATAAAGAAGTTAAAGATGCATATTTTACAAAAGACCCATTTACAATACATCCAGAAGTAGAAGGTATAGATTTTAATCTAGAAGAAGCTAAAAAGATATTAGAGGAAGATAAAGAAAAATATGAAATAAAATTAACAATAACAAAGCCAAAAGTTACTACATCACAAATAGGAACAGAAGCATTTCCAAACTTATTAGCAACATATTCAACAAGATATGATGGTGGAGATGTAAGTAGAACTACAAATCTTAGAATTGCTTGCCAAAAAATTAATGATAAAGTTATACTACCAGGAGAAACATTTTCTTATAATAAAGCATTAGGAGAAAGAACTGTTGCTGCAGGATATAAAAATGCTAAAGTATATGAAAATGGCAGAGTTGTAGACGGTATTGGTGGAGGTATATGCCAAATATCATCAACATTATATAATTCAGTTTTAAAATCAAATTTAGAAATAGTGGAGAGAAGAAATCACATGTTTGTAACATCATATACTCCAGCAGGAACAGACGCAACAGTTGTTTATGGTGCAATAGACTTTAAATTTAAAAATACAAGAAAGAATGCTGTAAAGATAAAAGCAAGTTGTTCTAATGGTATAGCAACAGTTTCAATTTACGGAATTAAGGAAGAGACAGAATACAATATTACATTAGATACGAAAACTATTTCAACAATACCATATACTACAAAATATGAAAATGATAGTACACTAGTTTCTGGAAAAGAGAAAGTTATTCAAAATGGAGCTAATGGACGTGTAACTGAAACTTATATAATTAAAAGCTTAAATGGTAAAGTAGTATCAACTAAATTATTATCAAGAGATACTTATAGTGCAATGCAAAAAATCATATTAAAAGGAACAAAGGGAGCAAATACTAATACAAATGTAAATAATAATACAGGAAACAATAATAATTCAAATACAAATACAAATCCTGATACTAACACAAATACTAATAATACTCCTTCAACTGGTTCTGGAGACGTAGATAGTGAAAATGAGAATACAAACAAACCAGTAGATAATCAACAAAGCGGAACTGTAAAACCAGAAGATGATACTGAAAAATCAAATATAATATAATAGAATAAAAATAAGCCTCAACCTTTAACAAGTTGAGGCTATTTCTTTTTAATTTTTATATTGGTGCATCATCTCGGTTTCGAACCGAGGACCTTCAGATTAAGAGTCTGCTGCTCTACCAGCTGAGCTAATGATGCATATATATAAAATAAAAATTAATACAAAACTATTATAGTACCAAAAAACTAAAATGTCAAGAATAAATTTATTGACATTATATAAATAAAAAGTTAAAATAATAAGAATAATAATAAAAGGTGGGTGGGAAAAATGTTAAAAATTTTTAATACAAATTTAGAAACAAACAAAATCGAAGAAACCAAAGAATTCAAAAAGGGAAGTTGGATAAGCCTGGTAAGCCCATCGGAAGCGGAAATTAAAAAAGTATGTGAAAATTTAAATATACAAGAAGACTTTATAAGAGATGCATTAGATTTTGAAGAAAAAGCTAGAATAGATAAAGAAGAAGATGATGGAACAATATTATTTGTAGTTGATGTGCCAATAATAGAAAAAAATGAAGAAAATGATGTATATACAACAATGCCATTAGGAATGATTGTTGTTAGAGATGATTTTTTCATAACAGTATCATTAAGAAAAAACAAAATAATAGAAGACTTTGAGAATGGAAAAATAAAAGATTTTCAAACATATAAGAAATCAAAATTAATATTTCAAATATTATATTTAAATTCATCATATTATTTATCATATTTAAAACAAATAAATAAAGAAACTGAAATAGCAGAATACATATTAAAAAATTCTATGAAAAATAAAGAATTATTAAAATTATTGAGTTTAGAAAAAAGTTTGGTTTATTTTACAACATCATTAAAATCAAATGAACTTATAATGGAAAAGACTATGAGAGGTAAAATAATTAAATTATATGAAGAAGATGAAGAAATATTAGAAGATGCAATTACAGAAAACAAACAATCAATAGAAATGGCAAAAATATATAGTGATATCTTGAATGGAACGATGGATGCATATGCTTCAATAATATCAAATAATTTAAATGGAGTAATGAAGTTTCTAACATCAATAACAATTGTATTAGCAGTGCCAACAATGATATCAAGCTTTTGGGGAATGAATGTTACTCTACCATTACAAAATAATAGATTTGGATTTCCAATAATGTTAGTGATATCTATTGTTTTAACATTACTTGTTACTTGGTGGCTAAAAAAGAAACAAATGCTTGATTAATGTATTATATAAAAAATATATTTAATATTTGCAAAACTAGCAAAATATTAAATATATTTTTTTACTAAATAATTTTATTTTATTTCTTCTCCTAAAATGCTTTTGATTTTTGATAATTGAACCTTTAAATTATTATAAGTAGAAGCAGAAATTGAAGTGTCTATACCAGATTCATAATTTAAAATTGTTTTTTCGATATCTAAAATTTTAAATTTATGTCTTGAAGCATTTGAGTTTTTATACATATATATTGGAGTGTATTGGACAGTGTTTATAGAAATTTTGCCATCAGGATTTTTAGTAATATTTAGATTTAATATTGCCGAATCTCTAGTTATTTCATCTCTTTGGTCAGCTGTAAAATTTCCTAAAGCATATACAACAAAAACATCTTTTATAGTTCCATCTTCTAATGTAATGGTCCTTTTTTCCATAGGTTCTAAAACATGAGGATGATTTCCTAATATAATATCTACGCCATTTTCAAAAAGAAAATTAGCCAAATTTTTTTGCTCATCATTTGCAGTAGTTCTATATTCTGTTCCCCAGTGCATACAAGCTACAATCATATCAACATTAAGTTGTTTTGCTTCTAAAATATCTTTTTTAATTAAATCTTTATCAATTAAATTAACGCAATATTCTTTTCCAGAAGGAAGAGGAATTCCATTAGTTCCATATGTATAATTTATAAAAGCTATATTTACTCCTTTAACATTTTTTACTAAAATTTTATCTCTATCTTCACCAGTTTTATAGGTACCTAAGTGTGAAATATCAGCATTATCGAAAACATCAATAGTTCTACAAAGACCAGTATATCCGTAATCTAAAGCATGATTTCCAGCTAAAGAAATAACATCAACACCAATTTTTTTCAAAGCAGTTGCTAAACTATCAGGAGTATTAAATGTTGGATAATTACTATAACCTCTTTCTGCACCAGCAAATGTTGTTTCTAAGCTTCCTATTGTTATGTCAGCAGTTTTTGTATAGTATTTTATATCTTCATAAACATAAGAAAAATCATATTGATTTGTATTACTATCATATGCATCCCAATATTGAGTATTATGGCATAAAGTATCTCCAATTGCGGCTAAATTAAATGTAATGGGCAAGTTATCATCTTCAACAGAACTTTGTGATAATGAGTTATTATTTATGCTATTAATAATGTTATTTTCACTATTGATAGTTTGATTAATGTAATTATTTAAAAGTTCATTTTTGGATAAAATTATGTTATTACCATTTAAATAATAATTTTTTGTTATAAAAATTATTAAAATAAGTAAAATAAATATGAATAAAATTAAAAATATTTTTTGTAAATTAATTTTATTTTTTTTATTTAAATTAGTTTTTCTTCTACTATTTCTTCTCATATTATATCTCCTAATTCTATATTCTGATATCAAAATTATCATAAAATAAAAAATTTTTCAAGAAAATGAATAAATAAAAAAATGAAAGCATATAATAGTAACAAAATGGAGGAAAGATAAATGAAAATAGTGGACAAGATAGCACTAGTATTAATAATAATTGGTGCAATAAACTGGGGACTAGTAGGAATATTTAACTTTAACTTAGTAGATAGCATATTTGGAACAATGAGTGTTGTTTCTAGAATTATATATGCATTGGTCGGAATATCTGGACTATGGGGAATCAAATTATTATTTGATGACTAATCATATAGTGACACAACATTGTTAAGTTATAATAAATGATAATTATATTAATATATAATTATCATTTATTTTATATTACTTGAAAGATAAAGAAAAATGAGGTATAATATCAAAAATGAGACAGTTGGGACAGTCCAATTTTGTCTCATTAAAAAGTAGAAAAAAGTCGAAAATAATAGTTTAAATATAAAATTGACTAAAAACGACAAAATAATGAGACAAAATTGGACTGTCCCAACTGTCTCAAAGGAGGATAAAATGCTAAGTGCAAATGGAGTAACAGTACGTTTTGGAAAAAGAGTACTATTTGAAGATGTAAATATAAAATTTGGAAAAGGCAATTGCTATGGAATAATAGGAGCAAATGGAGCTGGAAAGTCAACTTTTTTAAAAGTATTATCAGGAGAAATAGAGCCAAGCAAAGGAGATGTAACATTAGATAGAGGCGAAAGATTATCTATATTAAAGCAAGACCACTTTGCATATGAAGAAAATACAATTATAGATACAGTAATGATGGGAAATAAAGAGTTATATGATATAATGAAAGAAAAAGAAGCAATATATGCAAAACCAGACTTTTCGGAAGAAGATGGAATGAAAGCTGCAAAGCTAGAAGAAAGATTTGCAGAATTAGATGGTTGGAATGCAGAGTCAGATGCATCAATGCTTTTAAACGATTTAGGAATATCTCCAGAAAACCATTACAAATTTATGAAGGAAATTGAAGCAAGGGAAAAAGTAAAGGTATTATTAGCACAAGCTCTATTTGGAAATCCAGATGTATTATTACTAGATGAGCCTACAAACGACTTGGATTTAAAGAGTATTAACTGGTTACAAGAATTTTTAATTAATTTTGAGAACACAGTAATAGTTGTATCACACGATAGATATTTCT
The DNA here is from genome assembly GCA_947573555.1 of uncultured Clostridium sp. GTDB lineage: Bacteria > Bacillota > Clostridia > TANB77 > CAG-508 > CAG-269. Next base: position 21,338 of record CANPFO010000010.1, read on the forward strand.
TAAATAAAGTATGTACACATATTGCTGATGTTGATTTTGGAAAAATAAAAGTATACCCAGGAAATTATGATTTCTGGTATGAGTCAAGTCAATTGGCATTAAAGCAAATGAGAGAGCAAAATAAGAAGAAAGAAGAGAAAATTAAAGAATTACAAGACTTTATTGCAAGGTTTAGTGCTAATGCTTCAAAATCAAAACAAGCAACATCTAGAAAGAAAACTCTTGAGAAAATTGAATTGGACGAAATAAAGCCATCGAATAGGAAATATCCATATGTAGATTTTAAATCTGATAGAGAACCTGGTAAGGAGATACTACAAGTTAAAAACATATCAAAAACATATGAGGGAGTAAAAGTATTAGATAATGTAACATTTACAGTAAAGCAAGATGATAAAATAGCATTCTTAGCTGATAATGAAATTGCAAAAACAGTATTGTTCCAAATAATAGCTGGAGAGATGGAACCAGATAGTGGAGAACTAGTGTGGGGAACAACAATATCAAATACATATTTCCCTAAGGATAATAACTATTTATTTGATTCAGAAGAAAATATTACAGAATGGCTAAGAAAATACTCTAAAGATCCAGATGAAACATATGTTAGAGGATTTTTAGGAAGAATGCTATTTTCTGGAGATGAAGCACTAAAACAAGTAAATGTATTGTCAGGAGGAGAAAAGGTAAGATGTGTATTATCGAAAATGATGCTTTCAGGAGCTAATTTTCTAATTTTTGATGAACCAACAAATCATTTAGATATGGAAAGTATTACATCAGTAAATAATGGAATGACAAATTTTAAAGGTAATATTTTATTTACTTCTCACGACCATCAATTAACACAGACTGTTGCTAATAGAGTGATTGACATTAAGGAAGATGGAAAAATTATAGATAGAGAAGTTACTTATAACGAATATTTAGGCGTTGAATAAAAATAATACCTAAAATAAAAAAGTGGAGAAATAAGTTCTTATTAAAATTTAATGCAGAAAGATTCAACTTTCTGCATTAGGTTTTTTATATAATACGAAACAATTATCTAAAACGCTATAAAATGCTTATAACAGAATAATGTTATTAATGTTCTTTTTTGTTCTCTAATAAATATTTATAAAAACTAATAACAGAAAATTGAATATATGGAATTAACCATAAAAGTCCAATTCCAAATGATATTGCAGCTAAAATTGCCCAACCAATAAAAGATAATTCTAAGAAAAATAATTTTGCACGGTTATTAGTCATTAATTCTTTGCTCTTTAATACTGCTTCTTTTGAAGATAAATCTGGATTATCAATTGCTATAATGTAAGACAACTGATAATGATAATATTTTGTAATAGCCCAAATAGAAGAAATCAATAAAAGAATACTTCCAATTATAGTAGAAAAAGAAAAAACAAATGAAGCAGATTCTGCACTTAACAGTATAGAACTAAAAGTCATAACTAAACTGAAAAATATAATTGCATATGAAATTATTATTAATATTATAGGAATTATCATTTTTAGTATTGCTTGAAGAGTAATTCCCCATGATTTTTTAAAATTGTTAAAACCTAAAGTGAAAAAATCCAAATATCCAACTTCCTCGTCATTATATAGTTTTAGAAAAGCATATAAAAGTCCAAAACTTAATGGAACTTCAACAACTATTGTAATTAATGAAAATATAGAAAACATTGAATCTATAATGTGATTTTCTATAAATGTAATTGCAAACATTAATAGTATATAAACTAAAGTCATACAAACTGCAGTCTTCCATTTTCCTGATAATTTTTTGCGAGCTTCAGCTCTAAATTCTGATGAAATCATTATAATCCCTCCTTTATTTATAAAATATTATATATTAATATGAAAAAATGCGCAATATAAAAATTATTTTTAAGCTTCGGTATTTTCTTGCAATGAGTTTCTTGGAATTCTTACTAATAGTACCTAAAATTAATAAAGATTGCTTGATTGGAATGAAAAATAGAAGTTGTAAAATAAAAAAATAAGTAACGTTCACGGGAAAAAATTATTAATGTATCTTTTTCAAAAACTTTTCGGCTCAATACATAAATCAAAAACTTCTAAAATTAGTTTATGGCACCCTTCCATTTCGCTACGCTCATGAACTCTTTCCATAAACTAATTAAGAAGTTTTAAATTTATTCCAGTCACATTCAAAGTTTTATCAAAAGATACATTAATAATTTTTTAGCCTGAGTGAAAAATGCTTATTTTTTTATACTACAACTTCTTTTTGAATGGAATGAACAAAATCTTTATTAATTTTAGGTACTATTATGAAGAATGACAAGAAACTCATTGTAAAAACAGTTTTGAAATTAAAAAAATTAAATTTCAAAACTATTTTTTTTTACTCTTATTTATGATATATTAATAAAGTATAAAAATATGTCAAAAAATATAAATTTAACTTAAGGTAAAGGAAGGTAAATTGATGGAAAAAATAATAAAAACGATAGCAGAAGAATTAAATATTAAAACAACACAAGTTGAAAATACAATAAAATTAATAGATGAAGGAAATACAATACCATTTATAGCACGTTACAGAAAAGAAGTAACAGGAGGATTAAGTGACGAAATTTTAAGAACATTTGGAGAAAGATTAACATATTTGAGAAACTTAGAAACAAGAAAAGAAGAAGTTATAAAATCTATAGATGAGCAAGGGAAATTAACTGATGAAATTTTACAAGCAGTAGCAATTGCAAAAACACTAGCAGAAGTTGAAGACATTTATAGACCATATAAACAAAAAAAGAAAACAAGAGCAACAGTCGCTAAAGCAAAAGGGCTAGAGCCACTAGCACAAATAATAATCGAACAAAATGAAAAAACACCTATAATCGAAATCGCAAATCAATATATAAATATAGATAATTTATCAGAAGAAGATAAGAGAAATAAAGATAAAGTAGTTGCTACACCAGAAGATGCAATTCAAGGAGCCCTAGATATTATAGCTGAAGACATATCTGATAATGCAAAATATAGAAAAGAAATAAAAAGACAATGTTACAGAGAAGGATTAATTCAAACAAAAGCTAAAGACGAAGAAGCAAAATCTAATTATGAAATGTATTATGATTATAATGAAGCGATAAAATTTATTCCTAGCCATAGAATTTTAGCAATAAATAGAGGAGAAAATGAAGAGTTTTTAAAAGTATCAATACAAAAACCACAAGATAAAATATTGATTTACATAGAAAAAGACATTATAAAAGGTGAGAATCAATTTACACAAATGCTAAAAGACACTATTTTAGATAGTTTTGAAAGATTAATAGAACCTTCAATAGATAGAGAAATACGTTCAGATTTAACAGAAAAAGCAGAAGAAAAGGCGATTAAAGTTTTTGGACAAAATTCAAAACAATTACTACTAGGAGCACCTATAAAAGGGAAAACAGTAATGGGATTTGATCCAGCATATAGAACAGGATGTAAAATTGCAGTAATAGATGAAACGGGAAAAGTATTAGATTATACAACAGTATATCCAACAGAGCCACAAAATGATGTTGAGGGAGCAAAAAAAGAATTATTAAGATTAATAGAAAAAGATGATATTGATATGATAGCAATAGGAAATGGAACAGCCTCAAGAGAATCTGAAATGTTTGTAGCAGATATGATAAAAGAAGCAAAAAGAGAAGTTCATTATGTGATTGTAAGTGAAGCGGGAGCGTCTGTATATTCAGCGTCAAAGCTCGCAACAGAAGAGTATCCAGATATAAATGTTTCTATAAGAGGAGCAATATCAATAGCAAGAAGATTGCAAGACCCACTTGCAGAACTTGTAAAAATTGATCCAAAAGCAATAGGAGTAGGACAATACCAACACGATGTAAATCAAAAAAGATTGGCAGAAAGCCTTACTGGTGTGGTTGAAGATAGTGTTAACAAAGTTGGAGTAGATGTAAATACAGCAACACCATCATTACTTTCATACGTATCTGGAATTAATAATACAATTGCAAAGAATATTGTAAAATATAGAGATGAGAATGGAAAATTAAAAGAAAGGAAAGAACTTTTAAAAGTTCCAAAACTAGGGAAAGTTGCATTTGAACAATGTGCAGGATTTTTAAGAATAATGGACGGAAAAAATGCATTAGAAATAACTGCAGTTCACCCAGAAAGCTATGAAGTAACAGAAAAGTTATTGAAATCTTTAGGATTTGATAAAGAAGACTTGAGAAATAAAGAGAAAATAGACGATTTAAAGCAAAAATTAAAAAAAGTTGATATATCTAAAACCTCAAAAGAATTAGAAATTGGAGAAATGACATTAACAGATATTATATCAGAATTGAGTAAGCCTGGAAGAGACCCTCGTGAAGATATGCCAAAACCTATTTTACGTTCAGATGTATTAAAATTAGAAGATCTAAAAGATGGAATGATTTTGACAGGAACAGTAAGAAATGTAATAGACTTTGGGGCATTTGTAGATATTGGAGTAAAATATGATGGTTTAGTTCATATTTCAGAAATGAGCGATAAGTTTATAAAAAATCCTTCAGACATAGTTTCAGTAGGTGACATTATAAAAGTTAAAGTTATAAAAATAGATATGGAAAGAAAAAAAGTTGCACTTTCAATGAAAATTTAGAGAAGAAACGAGAGGGAAAGAGGGACGTTCCTTGAAATCCATTTAAATAAGGACTTGGGGACATCCCTTTTAATAAATATTATTTTTCCTTTTATATTTTAACTTGTGAAAAATATTTATATATTAATATTTAAAGCCAAGACCTATAGGTAGACCCTAGATATGTTTTGGCTAAAATATTAATATATAAATCTTTAATACTATATACAAAGAGGAAAATAATATTTATTAAAAGGGATGTCCCCAAGTCCTTATTTAAATGGATTTCAAGGAACGTCCCTCTTTCCCTCTTGCTTCTTTTCCTTTTTCTTGAATTTTTTTAATGTCATCTAAATTATTTTCTAGAATATCTAAAAAAGCATTAACCACTTTAGGATCAAACTGCTTTCCTTTACATCTTTTTAGCTCCAAAATAACAGAATCTAGAGATAAAGATTCTCTATAAACTCTTTTAGAAACCATAGCGTCAAAAGCATCAGCGACAGAAACTATTCTAGCCAATAGGGGAATATCACTGCCAGATAACTTAGTAGGATATCCATTACCATCAAACCTTTCATGATGAAATTTAATAATAGGTAGAATTTTTGAGTACATAATAGCAGGAAATAAAAAATGGCTACCAATCAAAGTATGACTTTTTATTTGAAAATACTCATTATCAGTTAATTTATCACCTTTATGTAAGATATTATTAGGTATACTAATTTTACCTATATCATGATACATGCTTCCAATTTTTAAAGTTTTTAAATCATCACGAGAAAGTTCTAATTTTTTTCCTATTAAAACAGAGTATTTATAAACCCTAAAAGAATGTCCAATAGTATATATATCTTTATATTCTGCAATATTTCTTAAAATTTGTATAGTACTTAAATATGGTGATTTAGAAGCTATATTATAATTATTTAGTTGTAAGATAATTCGCATAAATTCATAAATAGAATTTGTAAATAGATTAACTAGTATAGCTAATTTATTAAAATCTTCACTTTTATTATAATAACCTTGTACATCATAATTTCTAATTAAATCTAAGGTATCATTTAAAGATGTATTTGTACAAAGTATTAAAATATATGTGAACGAATCAACAAATCTAATTTTATTAATAAGTAATTCTAATAAATCATTTGAAAAAGTAAAATTAATTAAAACCAAATCGTAGTTTTTAGAGCCGATAATATTTAATGCAGATAAAGGGTCTCGTACTAATTCAAAATTGTATTTGGAATTATCAAAAAATATTGACAATTTATTTATTATTCTTTTTTCATTACTTAAAACTAAAATATTATACTTTTTATCTTCTTGTAGCATAATAACACCTCTTCAATATTATATTAATTATTTTATAAAAAAGCAATAAATATAAGTTTAAGAAGTTAAAAAAAGGAAAAAATAAAGATATGGAGGGAATATGAGAGCAAAAAGGATAAAAAGAAAAAGTAATTTAGCAAAAGTAATAACAACATCAGCAATAGCAGCAATTGTATTAATAGTATCAATATACTTATATGATACATATAAAAATATAGATTTAAATAAATTCAATTATCAAACAGAAAAGACTAAATCCACAGTAATTGAACAAACTGTGGAAAAAGCTGAAGAAAAAGACCATAAAGTTGTAGATATTTTAGAAGAAACAATGGAAAGCATAGTAGGAATCTCAAAGTTAAAGGATAATGGAAGTTCAATTTTCTCTAGTAATAATGAATCATCACTAGGGTTAGGAACAGGAGTTGTTATCTCAGAAAATGGATATATTTTGAGTAATGAACATGTAACAGGGGGAAGATATGGTACTTGTTTTATAACCCTAGAAAATAGTAAAAAGTATAATGGCACAGTAGTTTGGAGTGATTCTGATTTGGACTTGTCTATAACTAAAATAGAAGCAGAAGGTCTAAAGTATATAAAATTAGGTGATTCTAGTAAAATAAGAATAGGGGAGACGGTTTATGCAATAGGGAATCCAATAGGGTTTGAATTTAGAAGGACTGTTACATCTGGAATAATAAGTAGTAAAAATAGAACGATAAAAATTGAAGAAAAAAATAATGCATCGTATATGTCTGATTTAATCCAAACAGATGCAACAATAAATCCAGGAAATAGTGGAGGACCTCTAATATATCCAAATGGAGAAGTGATTGGAATTAATACAGTAAAAATATCATCGGCTGAAGGAATAGGATTTGCTATACCAATTAATGTTGTTAAGCCAATTATTGAAAAGTTTATAAACGAAAACAGATTTGAGCAAGCAACAATGGGGGTATATGCATTTGATAAAGAAGTAATACCATATTTAAATAATGAGATAAGTTTTAATAATGGAATATATGTTGCACAAATTACAAAAAACGGACCAGCAGAAAAAACGGAACTAAAAGAAGGAGATATAATAAATTCAATAGATGGAAAATTATTAAATACAATGAATGACTTAAGAGAATATATATATACAAAAGTACCAGGAGATATAGTTTCGCTTCAAATTTCTAGAGGTAGAATAAGTAAAACAATTCAAATTACTTTGCGGAAAAAAATGAGACAATTGGGACAGGCACAATTTGTCTCATTTTTTTTGCCATATTTTGTCATAAATCTAAATCTTTAAAATTATATTTTCTTACATAATCATTTGTTTCATTATTGTTCATAAATACAGTAGAACGATTTTGCTTTAAAAATTCAATAACATTATATACATCAATCCAAATTTCATTTTTTCCTTTTTCTTGAGATTCATCAAAAATAAGCTGCATACCAAAATGTAAATGAGGAACATTAATATTGTTAACATTTTCCTTTATACTATATCCAGTCATACCTAAATACCCTATAACATCACCAGCTTTAACTTCAGAACCTTCTTTTAGTCCAGCGGAATATGGGTGATTTTTCCTTAAATGTGCATAATAATAATATCTTTTTTTGTCATAACTTTTAATCCCAACACGCCAACCGCCATACTGATTCCATCCAATATGTTCTACTATTCCAGATTCAATAGCAATAATAGGAGTTCCAATATTACCCATTAAGTCATTTCCTAGATGTGTACGCTTAAATCCATAAGATCTTGAAGCTCCGAAATCATCATAATGGCTGAATGAATAATTCTTTGCGATAGGAAGGAATGCTTTTATTCCATATTTGTTTTGAAAGCTAGTTGTTCCATCTTCATTTTGAGTTTCGATTGAATAATTTCCGATAAATCCATTTAATACAGTAGAGTAACTTTCATAATAGTAATTATAGTATTTCATATCTTTTGTAATATTTTCAATAGTTTCTCCACTTTTAATTCTATCAATTACTTTATTTAAATCATTTTGATTAAATTTTTTAAAATTGCCTCCATTTTTACAGGCAAGATATGCTAATAATTCAATCCAATTATATTTTATATTTGAATCTGAATTATGAGAGTCAATATCTAATTTTGCGGTCTTTTGCATTGCTTCAGAAGTTACTTTAAAATCAACCCATTTAATATAATCTTCATTTTCACTTAATTTAACTGTAGAATTATTCCAAAATATTATAGAATCTGTTGATACAGACTTTGACATTATAATAAAACTAAAAATTATAATTATAAATATATTGAAAAAAACAAGTATATATTTTTTATTTAAACTTATAGATTTTATTATCAAAAAAAACACCTCATATAATTATATTTAATTAAGTATAATTATATGAGTTATCTAAAATTAAAAAATTTATATGTTAAAACAACACTTTCTATATTACAAGACTAATGCCTTTTTAGGACAAAAATTTGAACATTTGCCGCATTTTATGCATTTATCATAATCTACTTTTGGTGCCTCAAACCCTTTTTGAGACAATGCTCCTACTGGGCAAACGTTTACAGCAGGGCATTTATGATTTTGAGGACATTTATCTATTAATATTTTTAATTCTTTTTCCATAAAATTTCTCTCCTTTATAATTTTTTCTTTAAAATATTTTATAGTATAATAATTAAAATAATTCCTATAATTATTAAAAAATTATACAAAACTATATTCTTGATGGTATGTTGAAAATTCTAATAACCTTAGGCCTTTTTGCACATATTCATTTTTCATAAAGTAATTCCATATAGTATTATTCAAATAGTTTTCAAGCATTATTAGCTCAATTCCTTTATCGATTCCTATATATTCTTTAGCAAACCAAGGTTTAGAGCCCTCTAAATTATATCCATCCTTAAAACCATACTTTCCCCATAACTTAGGAAAGTTATTATAATAATTTTCCATTGCTTTTATACTTTCTTTTGGAGTAAATACTATTGAACCTATAGCTCCACAAGGGGTTACTGTTCCATCATTTTCTACTGATAAATCTACACCACATGGTTTAGCACCAAAGCTAAAATATCCATTTGGAGATAAGCAAGCTGTTAAGCCCCAAGAGTTTTCATTATATGTTTTAAACTTATGTTTATTATCAATGCAGTACTGTCTATTAGCTTTTGTAGCCTTAATTGAGTTTTCAAACCAGTCAATATTATCTTTATCTTTTAAACCCTTAAAGTTAATCCACGCGTGTGAAAATTGATATGTAAATAAAGTTCCACAATATGTATATATCAAATTTTTTATATTTTTATAATTTTCTCTTTTTCTTTTAAAATCATAATACATGCTTTTATCTATTGAAAACGTTGGAGAGCTTACTCCTAAAACATATAACATTAATTGTTCTGCATACATATCCCAATGTCCCCAAAATCCATTTTCTGGTTCATAGCCCATATAAAAATAATTTGTATCTTTATTTCTATACCATTCCCAATTTACTTTTTTATAAAGATATTCTGCCTTTTTCTTTATATCACCTTTAAAATATTCACCGACTGTAATAGCACCACATAGAAATATTGCAGTATCAATTATAGATATTTCACAATTCCACTCTCTTTTACCACTTTCAATATTTACGAAATGATAATAAAATCCATTTATTTCTTCTACATTATTTATAAATGTATCTAATGTTCGACTTGCTCTATAATATGCCTTTTTATAACTAATCCATTTATGCTCTACACCTATAATTAGTGCTGCTAATCCATAACCAACAGATGCTATACTAGCTACATTATTTGCAATTAAAGTTTTATCTTTTATAAGTCCATATCCTTTGCTATTTTTTCTAGTATTTGATTCTTTAATAAAAAAATCATAGCTTCTTTTCATTTCTTTTAATATAAGACTTTTGCCATAATATTTAAATATTCTCATATACACACCTCTATATAATCATTATATAAGATTTGTAATATAATTAGCAATGGCTATTTATGGAAACTTTTATTTTGACTGCTTATTATGATTTATATAAATAGATGTGAAATGCTACTTCTATTTTTGCATCAAAAATAAATCTATTTAAGTAAAGTGTATAATCAATAGAAAATAATTCTATAATTTTCTTATTATTTGTATTTAAGAGTTACTTAACATTTTTATTGCCTCATCTTCATTTTCTACAAAAAATATATCTTTACCATTATTACTTTCATATATGAAATCTTTTAATGGTTTACTTGTATATTTTGAGTAATTTCCGTATATAGCAAATTTATTTTGATAATTTACAAACTTTTGTAAAACTTCCCCTGCTAATCCAGTACTTAATATAAAGAAATCTTCTGATATTGCCTCTTTGTTTAATGCTATTTTATTGCAGTTTGTTTGATATCTTATAGTCATAATAAAATCTATTGCTGATTGAACATCTTTTATTATGATTTCATTACTTTTTACTATTGCTATATCATTTATAATTTTTGTTTCCATTTCTATCTCTCCTCAAAATTAAATATCTAATCATTGTCAAACTTGATTTAAAATTATTTTATAATTTAAGAAAGGATGCCCACATTTTTGCAGACATCCTATCATACCAAAGAAAAGTTTCTTTGGTACAACTGCATTAGTATTCCAAAAATTTCTCGAGTTCTTCATCAAGAAACCTTGCTTCGCCTAAAACATATTCAATTTTAGGCGCTCCGTCAATTATCCGTACTATTATATACTAATTCTGTAATATTTTCAAGACTTCTAGGATTTAAATTTTGGTATTTTCTTACAATGAGCTTCTTAGAATTCTGTTAATAGTACTTAAAATTAATAAAGATTGCTTGATTATGGAACAAACAGTTAGAATTTATTAATATTATTTTCAATTTCGTGTTAATAAAATTCCAACCACTGAGCCAATAAGGATAATCGGTGATATCCTAATAAATAACCATTCGAATATATGAAGATTAACTCCTATAACAGCTCTTTCAGAATCACTATAATTCCAACCTAAGTAAGAACTATTTAATAATATTAAAACTATATAAGTTACTATTATGATTATGCACAATGAAACTAAAAACCAATGGATTATTTTTCGCCTCAAATTCTTTCTTTGAGATAGTTGCAAGTTTATTATTTCCAATTTCTCAGAGATTACTTTTAAATCATCAACTTTAGAATCAGAAATAGTTTCTCCAAGTAAGGTACTTACAGGAGTTTCAAGTATATCTGATATAGAGATTAGCATTTCAGAATCAGGAACAGACAGTCCTTGTTCCCATTTAGAAATTGTTTGTCTTACCACATTCAACTTGATACCAAGTTCTTCTTGAGTAAGTCCTTTTGATTTTCTAATTGCTTTAATGTTTTCTTTTAACATTTTTATACCCTCCTTTCTTTAATTAAAACTATTGTATAATGAATAAGTCGTTGCTACAAGCAATGCATATTAACATTCAAAATTTATAGTCATAAAATGCTGTTGGGTATATTAACTAAAGCGATATAACTTAATATCTTGTATTTTAATTATATCATAAAAGCCAAGCAATTTTCAATTAAATTACTTGACCTACTATTGTAATTTTGCAGTTACTTTATATTGTTTTCATTATCTTTCCAAAAATTATAAATTACATTAGCAAGACTTTTTGGATTATCAATATTTACTTCGTGTCCTGCATTTTCTATAATATTAAACTTACTATTTTGTATAACCTCATTTAGATGTTTGGCACTTTTCATATTTATATTATTTTTTTCCTTTTCTCCACATATAATTAGTGTATTGCTTTTGATATTTGGTGCTTTATCTGGGATAGATAAATTTTTCATTGAATCTAGTAAGCTAATTATATCTTTTTTAGGACACCCCATTTTTTCAAATATTCTTTTAGGCATAAACTTGTAAATAATATTTTGTATAGTAAATATAGTCTTTGGTATTTCATATGGTGTACCTATAAGTATTAGTGAATTTATATTTTCTGGAAATTCTGTTATATAATCAATAGCTAATACACCACCTAGTGAAAGTCCTACTAGATTTATTTTTTCGTTAAAACTATTACAATAATCAGAAAACGTTTTATATATATTCTCATAATTCACTTGATAATTTTTTACAATAGAAAACAAATTAGGTGTTTCTACATTTATTCCATTATTATTTAATTGATTTTTAACTTCATTCCAACTTGTTTCGTCTTGTCCTAGCCCATGAACTAAAATATTTTTCATCTCTTAAATCTCCTTTACTTATGGTGATTTGTTGCTATCTATTTTTTTATATAATCTAGTATTATGATTACTAATGGCTTGAATATTAAATATATTATATATCTGATAATTCCACCAGTTACATTTGTTATTATATCTGTTATATCAGATAATCTTGTACTAGTAATAATAGATTGGAGTATTTCTATACTTAAACTTAATAGAAAAGTGTAAAAATAATCTTTGTTAATTTTACATTATTTTTCTTTATGAAAGGTAATAAAAATCCAAAAGGAATTGTAATTATAATATTTAATATTATCTGTCTTATAAAGTCGCCTCTACCCATTGATACATCATCTTTCATAGCTACTCCCAACAAATTATTATTTAAGCAAAATTATATCAAAAAGTACTCTAAAAGTATAGAAAATTAATAAAATTTTATTTTTAAGTAAAAAGATTATTATTAATAAAGGTTGGATTAATTTTTGAAAACTCACATATAAAATTTAGTCACTGTTTTAGACATTCCTTGAATTGTAATTTTTGATTAATTATCTTTATTTTAAATAATAGCTCTTCTTTTTGGATGGTAATTTTGCAACAAAAAATCATCCATTTTACTGAATGATTTTTGTATCAAGTCTATTCAATTAGTTCTAACAGAATCGCTATTGGTGTGCCCGGAGGGATTCGAACCCCCGATCTGCAAGTTCGTAGTTGAATCTTATATAATATTTACTAAAATTTTATGATAGTTTATACATAAGACTTTAGACTATCAAACTATTGGAAATACTAAAATACAGATTATAAATAAAAATTTAAAATAGTTTAATATGATTTAAAAAATGCAAAGAAGATTTATTATAAACCTAAAATTATGGGGCAAAATTATGGGGCAAATTTTAATGTGTGGGGAAAATTGTGGGGTAACTTTCTAATATCCAAAAGCAAGTAATATTTAGTATATAGCTAAGTGTTACTTGCTTATATTTTTATTACTGAAATTAATACATATATAAAAATCATTAAATAAACCCTTGTTATTTTTTTAAACTTATGATGTATTGACAAATTTAAAATTAGCTCTTAAGCTATTAGTCAGCTAGAGCTACAAGTGATACAGGAATCTTACACATTATTATCTACATATATAATTAGAAACGATACTATGTAAAATTTCAAAGTTCAATTTGATAGCAACAAGTTAGCCTAGTAATATATATAAATTGGTTTAAAAGTATTTTAAGGGGGTGAAAAAATGGACTTTAAACAAATGATATATTATGATTTAGAATTAGTAGGAAAAGATGAATGGCTCTTATATATAGATAAAACAGATTTAGGACATAAAATATATATGATAATAAATAGTTCACGAGATTTTTCATTTTTCTTATGGAATAAAAAGTCAGGTATCAGAATGGATAAAGGAGATTATGTATTACATTCAATGGGAGAATACAACTTAAAGGCAGAAGATATAAAAGATGTAACAGATTTTTTAAGTAGTAAAAGTAGATATGGAATTACTAACTTTAAATATATGTTAATAGTATGGAACTATTTTAATAAGAATAAAGTTGATGAAAACTTAAAGATACCTAGCTATGAGGAACTGCCAGAATATAGTCCTATATACAAAGATTTTTGGAAAAAGATTTGTTATAAGTAAAAGAAGGTGGATAAAATGGAACTTTTAATTGAAGTAGTTAAAAAAGTAGCTGATAAGTACATGGATAGAGTAAATCTAATAATTTCAGGTAATACATTAACATTAGAATATATGTATTACAGAAATGGAATCAAAGATTTATACAAAACATTAGAGATAGAAGAATTTGAAGGAAAGCTAAAAGTTTTAGTTTTTCCAGACCATTTAGAAGGAATTGTTGATGTATGTGAATTAGATGAAATTATTTTGACACTTGATAAACAAAGTAATACTATAAAACACACACAAGGAGAAATACAGAATATAAAAAAAACATATACTAAAGGAACGAAAGTACAATTAATCAAAATGTATGATTTAACTAATTCTGTATTAAGTGGAACAATGGGAATAATTGATTTTGTAGATGATGTAGGAACTATTCATGTAAATTGGGAAACAGGAAGTACATTAGGTTTAGTAATTGGAGTAGATGAATTTAAAGTGTTTGGAGATGGTAAATAATGATTTTAAGGTATGATACCAAAAATAATATTGGGTCAGCTAAAAAAGTAGTAGGAAAAACAGATTATTATGTAGGAGTATCTAAAATATGTGCAAGATGTGGTAAGGCAATATCAGGTTATCCTGCATTATCAAGAAAAGATAATAAAACAGAAATATGTTCAAATTGTGGTACATTAGAAGCATTGGAAGAATTAATGAAATATAAGGAGCAGAAATAAAAAGATGGATATATATAGTTTAATCAATTCAAAAGCAATTCAAGAACATTGCAGAAAGATAAAACATAAATTCAATACACAAGAATTAACAGTGTTGATTCATAGAAATAAAAGAATGAGTATAGATGAGAAAATAACTGCATATCAAGAATTAATAACAGATTATCCTGATATGGAAGTAATTGAAAGAATGAATTGTAAACATTATGATAGTGTAAAAGATATGATAAAAGAAGAAATACAAAGAGTTAGAAACCTAAAACAGGAAATGCAAACGGAATCTGAAAATATGATTTATACTTATGAAACTTTTTATAGAGATTGTCAAAAATTTAAAGAAAGTAATAATTTATATAAAACTTATGATGAAGTAAATATGGCAATATATCAGGAACTAAAGGAAGATACAGAAAATGAAATACTAATGTTAAAACTAATAAAAAGGTCATTTATAAAAGGTAAAAAGAGAATTGTAGAGTAATATGTTGTTACAAATGATAAAAATATAAAGTTAATACATATATATAATACAATGGTGTTTACTGATTTAGATGGTATTTTTTTAAATATTCCAACCCCATTTAAAAAAGGAGATTTATTAGTATCTTATAGCAATGTTCCTTTTGCTTGTGGAAGTTTTATAAATTATAGTAAAAATGTTTTTGTTTTAGACTGGTTATGTAATTGGAGAGATGATTTACAAAAAACTTTAGATAAAGGTTATTGTGATAGTTCAGATATGAACGGCACAGGATATATGTTTTCTGAAAATAATAAATTGGAGTGCGACCATCAATTTAACTATGACAGTTGGGAATATTACACAGAGGAACTAAAAGGCACAGGCAGAATATTAAAAGCTATAAGTAGTTTTATAAAAGGAGAAATTGGCATTGATTTGTTATTAGAAACTTATAAATATATATTAGCAGATAAAGAAGTTAATGGTGCATTTTGGTATGGATATACAGATGAAGGTTTAAAACTAGCAGGACTAAATGATGAAGATATAAAAAGAGTAAAAGGATAATATAAAACACAAAAAACACAGAATTTTAAATAGTAACTTATAAAAATGCAAGTTACTATTTTTTATTTTCTGTAAGTAAAATATTAATGATGATACAAAATAGTATAACAGGAGATGAAGGATAGAATGCGAGTTTACGAGGTTAAAGAACATATCCAAAACACGAATGTAAATAGAGATATTTTTGATATGAGTAGAATGTTGCAGAAATTAACATTTTATACAGAATTCGTGCAGGAGCTTAATCATGATGACAGCGATTATATTTCTATTCTTTCATCTAAAGCTAAAAAGTTAATTTGTATCATATACAATATATTTGATGTCTATATGAAGGAGATGTTAGAAGATGGAGAAATTCAATAATCAAATTGATGAAACTATATTTTTAGAAATAGAAGAATTAGAGAGCCAATTTTTAGATATAGAAGGTTTGGCAAGTGAAATTGAAGGAAGTCTAAAAGATGGTGTTCATGATAATAAAACTTTTATATTTCTATATATTTTAAGTGAAAATATTAAGAAATCACTAAAAGAAATATTAGAAATGGTTTCTAACGAAGAAGAATAAATTACTTGACATATTTTAAAACTTATCCACTTTTTTTTAAAAAAGCTATTTACTGACAGAAAATTTTGCGTTAAGCTACTTCATCAGCTGGGAGAGTAAGAAAAACAGGATTTTATCAACATAAATCCAGTTGAGATGAGGTGAGTAAAAAATGGAAAATGTATCACTAGAAGAACTAATATCATACAGTAAACAAAAAGAAAGTCCAGTAATCACTCTATTGGATAGTATAACAGATGATGAATTTAAGGAAATAGGAGAATTAATTTGTAGATTAAAACTCCTATTTCTTTGCGTTGCAGAAAACAGGATAGCATTTATAAACAATAAAGATGTAGCTTTAAAAATTGCTAAAGACTTTCACAAGAAGTCGCAGGTTATGTATTATGATTTTGCACAAAGACCAAGTGGCTCATTAATAACTTATGCACTAACTGGATATACAAAAAGTTGGATAACTTTAAGAGATAATGGTTACATAGTAAAAGCCTATGATGAAGAAGGACAAGAAATGCAACAGCCATGGTTAAACACAGATATTGAAGAAGTAACACCATCTAATTTGAATAAATTAGGTTTAAAGAATTTTGAAATATCCCTAGGAATTAGAGGAATAAACAGTAGTGGAAATAGTAACAAAGCGATTTTAGAGTTATCAAGACATCATTTTATAAATGATGGAATATACAATGCAGAAAGAAATTGTTATTATCCACGAGATAGGACAACAGCAAGAGGAACAGCAGAATATAACAAATTAGAAAAGTTATTCAAAAAATGGGGATTTCAAAAATTTCATTAATTAAAAATTAAGAGAGGTAGAAAAAGATGAGTAGACACGAATTACTAAAAGATATTTTTTATACAGTTTCTCATAATTTATATTGTTATTCAGAAGATACACGAATGACTAAACCTAAAAAAGAATATGAGGAATCTTGGTACAAAGAGAAGGAAAAATTAGAACTTATAGAAGAATTATTGGAAGAAGAAAATAACAGTTCTTTTAAAGTATATACTTCAATGTGCAATTTATATCAAGAAAGAGATATAAATTTTAATGTAGATTTAGCAAATTTAGATGATAGAGAAAATGGAGTTAGCTGTCATGTAACAGTTTATGAAAAAGATGATAAAAATAAACTTATATATGAATTAATTTTAAATATTCATAAAAAAGATGAATTTGATGATGAGTTTGAGAATGTTTATTCTACAATTTTGCCAAAGGAAACATTTAAGAATAGAGAAACATTAAAAAAGAAAATGGAAGAAGAACTAAACAAATTTAAGAGCTTTATTGAAGCTGATAAGAAAGGAAAGAGATTTTATAATAATTTTTATTAGTACATTGAAGTAATATAGGACATTTTAACGAGGTTTTAGGACATTCAAATTAATAAATCATAAGCAACAAATTATACCAGTTAAAATTAAAGTTGTTTAAAA
>CANPFO010000011.1 GCA_947573555.1 uncultured Clostridium sp.
TTATTATACACTCTCTCATAAAATGTGTCCATATATCTATTCTAACACCAATTTTTAACATTTGAAACAGATATATTAAGAATTTTAGCAGTTTGTTCATAAGAAAATCCCTCTATTTTATTTAAATATATAGCATTTTTATATTTGTCATTTAATAAATTAATTGATTTTATTATTTCTTCTTTTTCTTCTTGTTTAGCAATTATTTCTAAAGCATCTTCTTCCATTCTTTCATCTTTACTTGATAGATATTTCTCAGTTATATCATTTCTTCTTTTTTCTGTACTTATATAATTAATAGCTCTACTCTTTGCAATTAAATATATGTAATATTTAAAACTGCTTTCTTCTCTTACTTTGTTTTTCAATATATATACAAATACTTCTTGAGTAATGTCTTCTGCTTTTTCATAGTCTTTTACTATGTTATATACAAAATATTTGATTTTGTCTTTATATTTTAAATATAGTAGTTCAAATGCTTGATTGTCTCCTTCTAAATATTCACAATATAGTTTATTATCTAAATCTTTGTCCATTTTTTCCTCCTTCGATTATATATACTTATATTATCAAAAAAAGTTTCAAAAATCAAAAAAATTGAACTTGTGCCAAAGGGGGCGTCCCTTTTTGGCACAAGTTTTAAATTATTAAACTTTAATTGTTACATTTAACTAAAAAATGTGCCAAAAAGGGACGCCCCCTTTGGCACAAATAATTATTTATTTAAAAGTAATTTCATTTCTTCATTTCTTTTAACTTTTTTAGTTGTTGTTTTTATTAATTCTTTGTCTGTACAAATCATATTCATAATATGTTTATATCTTGGAACAGTTGTATTTACTTCATTTTTAATTCGATTCCAAATAATAGATTTAATTTCGTCTTCAGTAATATCTCCATGTTTTTCTTTTACAATGTCTTTATTATAAACAACTTTTACTGAAAGTTTTATATCGTTTTTATCTATTTCATCTGGCATTCCAAAAACCATACATTCTTCTATTAAATCAATTCTATTTACTAAAGTTTCTATTTCTTCTGGAAATATTTTTTTACCATTTTTTAAAACAATCATATTTTTTTCTCTTCCAGTTATAAATATGCATCCTTCTTTATCTATATAGCCCAAGTCTCCTGTATAAAACCATCCATCCTTTAATACTTTATTAGTTTCTTCTTCATTTTCATAATATCCTAGCATAACATTTGGACCTTTTACACGTATTTCTCCTATGCCATTTTCATCTTTATTTATAATTTCTACTGTAACATTTTCTAATGGTACACCTATAGAACCTATTTGGGTTACAAAATCATTTTCTGCTGCTATAACTGGTGCGGTTTCTGTAAGTCCATATCCTTGAGCTACATGGATTCCAAAGTCAATAAATCCTTTTTCTACTTGTGGGTCTAATGGAGCTCCTCCTGATATAACAAATCTCATTTTTCCACCTAAGTTGTCTATTATTTGTTTAAATAGTTTTCTTCTTATATCTATATGAAATTTTAATAGTAGATTGCTTATATTTATAGCTATTTTTATAAGTTTTGTTTTTCCTTGCCTTTCTATTTCCTTTAATACTTTATTATAAATTGCTTCCACAAGAAGCGGAACTCCTACAAATACAGAGACTTCATATTCTTTTAAATTTTGTGCAACATATCTTAGTCCATCTGGAAAAGATGTTCTTACTCCACATGCAAGCATCATTATCATACATGTTGAACCAAATATATGATGAAATGGTAAAAATGCTAAATTTGAATCTGTTTCATATATTCCTTCTACTTTTTGCATTGCATATACATTTGAAGCGATGTTTTTTTGTGAAAGCATTACTGCTTTTGATTTTGATGTTGTTCCAGATGTAAATAGTAATATATCCATTTTATTTTCTTCTATTTCTGCTGATATGTATTCTTTATTTCCTTCTTCTAATAGTTTTCTTCCTTCTTCTGTTAATGCTTTAATATCTTTGTAGCCTTCGATTTTAGACATACATATATATTCTTTTATTTCTGTATTATCTCTTTGCTTTATTTTTTCTATTTTTTCAATATATTTTTCATCAAATATAAAAGCATCAGCTTTACTTCTTATTAATGAACTTTCTAGTTCTTCTATTTCTAAGTCCTTGTCTAATGGAATTGAAATTATGCCACCTAATAAATTTGTTAAATGACTTAATGCCCATTCATATTTATTTCGCCCTATAATAGCTATTCTCTTATTTTTATAACCCATATTGAATAATTTAGTACCTAAGTTATTTATTTGTTCTAAAAGCGTTTTATAAGTTATATTCTCATATGTTGATTTTTTATTATTTTGATGCTTTATTATAAATGCTATATTGTTTGCATATTTTTTTGCTGAATTATAAATTATTCCCTTAATGTCTTTAAATTCCTGTACTTTTCTTTCTTTTTTCATATAAACACTCCTTATTTTAAAAATAGATGCCTATTTTTATTATTTAGCTATATGATATACTATTTTTTGAAAAAAGTCTATTGGTCATAGTGGTCATTTTTAATTGTAAAGATGTGTTACATTTTAAATAATTTTATCATAAATAATTAAGAAAAATAATATTCTTAAATGGTGAAATATTTTGAGAAAAAAAAGTAAATTATTTTTAATAAATGGAAGCATTTTAACAATAACAGCATTAATAATGAGATTTGCAACATTAGTATTTAATGTTTATATATCTAATCAAATTGGCTCAGAAGCGGTTGGTATTTTTAGCTTAGTGATGTCTGTATATCTATTTTTTGTGACTGTTGCAACTTCTGGTTTAAACATAGCAGTTACAGTAATTGTTTCTGAAAAATTTGCATTAAGTAAAGAAAAAATTGCTATAAAAGCAATTAGGACTTGTATTTTTTTTAGTTTGTTACTAGGACTTACATCTAGTATATTGATTATTATATTCTCAAATTTTATAGCTAATAATTTTTTACACAATATGGTTTCTAATAAGCCTTTATTTTACATTGCAATAGGTCTTCCTTTTATAGCAATGTCTTCTTGTATTAGTAGTTACTTTTCTACCACAAGAAAGGCTTATAAAAATGCAATAGTCCAAGTTTTTGAATTTTTAATAAAAATATTTGCAACCATTATTTTATTAAAACTAAATATTTCAAAGGGCGTTGAATATATTTGCATTTCTCTAATTTTAGCAGATGTAATTTCAGAAATCTGTTCTTTTAGCTTAATATTTATTTTATATGTAATTGATATAAAATTAAAAAAATTAGACAATGTACGCTCATTTGGACAAAGAATTAATATTTTAAAAATTGCTTTTCCTGTTGCCCTAACATCGTACATACGCTCTGGTCTTTCGACTTTAAAACAATTAATTATACCTTCACAGTTAGAAAAATCAGGTCTTTCTTGTAGTAATTCACTTTCAAAATATGGCATTATTAATGGAATGGTATTACCTATTATCTTTTTTCCTACTGTGCTTATCAATTCATATAGTTCTTTGCTAATACCAGAATTTTCTACATATCTAGCACAAAAGAATTATAAAGCTATTAACTATATTAGTGATAAAATTTTTACACTGACTTGTTCTTTTTCTATTTGTATATGTAGCATTTTTATATTTTTTTCTAATGATTTAGGGTTAGCTATATATAATAATTTGGAAACTGGATATTATTTTAAAATATTGGCTCCTTTAATATTTTTTATGTATGTTGATAATGTTATAGATTGTATTCTAAAAGGATTAAATAAACAAGTAGGTGTAATGTTATGTAATATTTTAGATTTAAGTGTTACTACTTGTTTTATTTACTTTTTACTACCTATATATGGAATTAATGGATATATTGCTTCAATTTTTATTAGTGAGCTTCTAAATTTCAGTGTTAGCCTTTTTCAGATGTTTAAGTATTCTAAAATTAGAATTAATTTTGTTAATTGGATTTTAGTTCCTTTAGTCTGCAGCTTTATGTCCTTTTTTATTATAAATATTTATCACTTTAGTTTTGTTGATTTAACTTTAAATTTAATTTTTAATATAGGCCTTTTTGTAATTGTATATATATCAGTTTTTGTAATTTTAAATGTTAAGAAAAAAGAAAAATGGAAATAACATCTTAAATTTTATTCTCCATTTTTCTTCATATATTATTCTACTACCATCTAAAAGTAGTCTTCTATTTTAACCAATCAGGATTTGCTAAATACCAATCAATAGTCTTAACAATTCCATCTTCAAACTTCGTTTTAGGTTCCCAACCCAACTCATTTTTTATTTTAGTTGGATCAATAGCATATCTATAATCATGACCTTTCCTATCAGCAACATACTCAATCAAATCTTCTGACTTACCTAATCTATCTAATATTAATTTTACAATTTGAATATTTCTTCTTTCATTATGCCCACCAATATTATATCTTTCTCCTGAAACACCTTTATGGAAAACTAAATCAATAGCTTCACAATGGTCTTCAACAAATAACCAATCTCTAATATTTAATCCTTCACCATATACTGGTAATTTCTCATCTTTCAAAGCCAATTTAATCATATGAGGTATCAACTTTTCATTATGTTGATAAGGTCCATAATTATTTGAACAATTTGTTACATTAACATTCATTTTAAAAGTTTCTCTATATGAAAGTGCAACAAAATCTGAACCAGCTTTTGAAGCAGAATATGGACTACTTGGCTTTATTGGAGATGTTTCTGTAAAATATCCATCATCTTTTAAAGAACCATAAACTTCATCAGTAGAAACATGCACAAACTTATTTGAGCTACCCTCTCCCCATACTTGTTTAGCAGCTTCTAGTAAAGTATGTGTTCCTATTACATTTGTATGTGTAAATATAAATGGATCTTTTATACTATTGTCAACATGTGACTCTGCTGCAAAGTGAATGACACCATTTATATCATATTTTTTAAACAAATCTAATACTAAATCAAAATCACAAATATCTCCTTGTACAAAAGTTATTTTATCCATTACTTTTTTTAAATTATCTAAATTTCCTGCATATGTTAATTTATCTAACACTATTACATTATAATCAGGATGTTTATTTACAAAATATTCTGCAAAATTCGCTCCAATAAATCCTGCAGCACCTGTTACTAATACATTTTTACTCATTTCACTACCTCTTTCTTCTTATTCTATTAAGGACTTTTTTATTTTAACAACTATTTTAATTCTTAAATAAGTTTGTTTCTCGTAATTCTTTTAATGATGGCCATTTAGCATCTTTCTCTGAAGTCAACAAATCTTCTGGCTTTAAATCTCGCATTGGCCACTCTATATTAACATCAGGATCATTCCATGCTAGTCCGCCCTCTGCATCATGATTGTAAATATCATCACATTTATAAGTAAACTCAGCTTCATCTGACAATACTAAAAATCCATGAGCAAATCCTCTAGGAATCATAAACATCTTTTTATTTTCCTCAGAAAGAATTACTCCTTCCCATTTACCATAAGTTTTGCTACCTGGTCTTAAATCAACAGCCACATCAAAAACTTCACCTTTAATAACTCTAACTAACTTCGCTTGAGTATTTTCTTTTTGGAAATGTAATCCTCTTAAAACACCTTTTTTAGACTTAGATTGATTATCTTGCACAAAATTATAATCTAAACCAATCTCTTCAAAATCAGGTTTGCTATATGTCTCCATAAAATAGCCTCTATTATCTCCAAAAACAGTTGGCTCTACAATGCATACACCTTCAATTGATGTATCAATTCTTTTAAACTTTCCCATTCTCAATCTCCTTTTGAGACAATTGGGACAGTCAATGTTTGTCTCACATTTTTGTCGAAATTTGCCTAATTTTATATTTTAGCTCTTTTCGACTTTTTTCTCTAATTTTGTGAGACAAACATTGACTGTCCCATCTGTCTCATTTAATTAAATTTTTTAAATATTTTCCATAATCAGTTTTCATATATTGTTCAGCCAAAACTGATAATTGTTCTGCTGTTATCCATTTATTTTGATATGCAATTTCTTCTGGGCAACATACTTGCATTCCTTGTCTTTTTTGAATTGTTTGTACAAAGCTTGCAGTTTCTAATAATGCATCGTGTGTTCCAGTGTCAAACCATGTCATTCCTCTTCCAAATGTTTCTACATATAGTTTATTTCTCTTCATATATTCTTCATTTATTGATGTTATTTCTAATTCTCCTCTTGCTGATGGTTTTACATTTTTTGCAATTTCTATTACATCATTTGTATAGAAATATAATCCTGGTACTGCATAATTTGATTTTGGTTTTTCTGGCTTTTCTTCTATTGATATTGCTTTTCCTTTTGAGTCTATTTCTACTACTCCATATGCTCTTGGGTCATTTACTTGGTATCCAAATATTGTTGATTCATTCTCTCTATTATTTGCTCTTTCTAACATTTCTGATAAATGAGAACCATAGAACATATTGTCTCCTAATATCATTGCTACATTAGAATCTCCAATAAAGTCTTCTCCTATAATAAACGCTTCTGCTAATCCATTTGGCTTTTCTTGAACTTTGTATTCAAAGTTCATTCCCCATTGTGAACCATCACCTAACAATGTTTTAAAAGTTTGAGCATCTCTTGGTGTTGAAATTATTAAAACTTCTTTTATTTTTGCCTCCATTAATACTGATAATGGATAATATATCATTGGTTTGTCATACACTGGCATTATCTGTTTTGATATTGCATGTGTTAGCGGATATAGTCTTGTTCCACTTCCTCCTGCTAAAATTATTCCTTTTCTATTTTTCATAATTTAGCCCTCTTTCCTCTTCTAAATATCTTTTTAAACCATCTTTCCAATCTGGGACATTTATTCCTTGTTCTTTTAATTTGTTTTTAGATAATTGTGAGTTATATGGTCTTTTGGCTTGTGTTATTTTCATCATTTCTATATATTGTTCTGTTGTTACTGGATTTAATTTACATTGTATTCCTTGTTCTGCTAATATTTCTTTTGTAAAATCGTACCATGTTGTGTATCCTTGGTTTGTTGCATGGTATATTCCATATGGAATTTTCTTTTCTATCGCTTGATATATTATTTCTGTTAAGTCTTTTGCATATGTTGGGCTACCATGTTGATCTGATACAACATTTAATTCATCTTTGTCTTTTCCTAATTTAGTCATTGTTTTTACAAAATTATTTCCCCCTACTCCATATAGCCAAGCTGTTCTAAATATATAATATTCATCCATATTTTTTTCAACACCTTGTTCTCCATGTAGCTTTGTTTTCCCATATACTGTTACTGGTGATTTTTCATCATCTTCTTTATAATCTTTAGATACTTCTAAGTCTCCACTAAATACATAATCTGTGGAAATATGTACTAATTTTGCGTTCACAGCTTTCGCAGCCTTTGCTAAATTAGTTGGTCCATTTCCATTTATTTTATCTGCTAATTCATAACAGTCTTCTGCTTTATCAACAGCTGTAAATGCAGCACAGTTAATTATATAATCTGGTTTTATATTATTAACATATTCAAAAACTACTTTCTCATCTGTTATATCTAAGTCTGCTACATCTGTAAGTATAAGTTCATTTCCTTTTAAAAATCTCTCTTTTACTTCTTTAGCAAGCATTCCATTTGCTCCTGTTATTAATATTTTCATTTGATTTGCCTTCTTTCTATTAAATTTCCATATTATAATATCATTAATTTTTAAAAAGTACAAGTATTTATTTAAGTTTCGATATTTTTTATAGTACATTTTATAGCAAATATATTCTAAATTTAGATTTATTTTTAATTTATGTTGACAAATAGTTTAAATAGTGGTACAATAGATTTACATAAATTTTAAAGGAGGGTGCTTAATATGAAAGACCTTACAAAAATTTCTACTCCTGAGATAACCTTAGATGTCAATCGGACACAGCAGGTATTAGCAAACGACCCTGATGGAGAATGGGGCTATCCCGAGTTCTTGTCAGTCTTCGTTGCTAATATAGAAGAAGAATCACTCGAAATAACAGCATGTATCCCGATGGATTACAACTTACTATTACGTAAGAGTTGGGCTCATCTTTTAGTTCGGCCTTCGACAGATGCCACTCCGACTTACACCGCTATGTCCAAGATAGCGCAGGCGTTCTTTAAAACTGGTCATCATGCTATGCAGATAATTCCAAGATGCAGTGATTACATATCAAGAGAAAAGCATACTCTGCATTTATGGAATGTAACATCAGACTGCAGCTTTCAGTTTGACGAAGTTCACCAACTTCTTAGCCAAAACCTTTCAGATATTGACACAGATATTTATCTGCAGGTTTCTGAAGATTCAAATTCCAACCAGTATTTGGCTATCGCTGCCAAAGACCGTTGGCTTTGCTGGGAAGACATTGTATCATACAAGGAGAAATATCTTGGGGCCGACATTGACGCCGTCATTGTTAACAGGAGTTTTAAAGAAGACATTCAGAATTTCAGCTCCAGTAAGTACAAGGTCATTATCATCTGGGAAGCTTCAAGCATTGAGCTTCCAGACAAAATCTTAGTATAATAAGCATCAACGTAAAAAGCTCTGTATCATACAGAGCTTTTTATAATATTTTTCACTAAAAATATTTTTTATAACAAATATTCACATCTACATCTCCATCTATTCCTTCTACTTTCCCTTTAGAACTATATTGCCACATATCGTATTTGTTAGCATATTTATATATATTTTCTGGTAAAGAACCATCATGATTTTTATCATATTGTGCAACCCATACAGAATAGTCTGATGGTAAAGAATTTAAATTCATATAATTCTCTAACCAGTAAGAATATGAATATACTCCTACACTAAATCCAGCATTTTTTAATACTTCACAAAATTCTATACACATTCTTGTAATTGTATCTTTTCCTAATTGTATTTGATTATCATTTTCTATATCATAAAAAATTGGTAACTCGTATTGTGTTTGATTAGTATTCTTTAAGTATTCTACAACACTTTGAGCTTCTCTTCTTGCCTCTTCCACTGATGTTGCATATGAATAAACATATGCCCCTAAAGGAATATTTTTTCTTTTTGCTTCTCTATAATTTCTTTCAAATTGTGTATCTACCATAAGCTTTTGTTTAGAGCTACTATACCATCCAATTCTAGTAATCATATAATCAATTTGATTTGAATTAGCCAATCTATCAAAATCTATTTGTCCTTGCCAATAAGATACATCTATTCCTTTAAAATATCTTTTATATTTAGGAACAATCCTTATTTGAATTGCTTCTATTTTTTTATTTTTACCTGTAGTTCCAGCTATTTCTCCATCGATATAATAATCTGTCCAACCAATATCTTGAACATGTACTTTATATTCAACAGTATTGTCTGGCATTCCTTCTAATTCTATTTGTATTGCTTCTATTTTTAAATTACTATCTTTCATTCCTGAAAGTTGTCCATCTCTTGACCAATCAACCCATCCTATATTTTGAATATGTGTTTTATATTTTATATGAGAATTTTTAGGTGCATTTTGCAATTCAATTTGTATAGCATCAATTATTCTATTCTGTCCTGTTGTTCCTGATATTTTCCCATTACTTTCTATTTCATTTTCATTACTAGAGCTACCTTGCAAATATGTATAATATTCTACTCCTAATGAATTTGAAATTGAATTTTTTTCTTTAACTATTTTTATTTGAATTGCCTCAATTTTCTTGTAATCTGCGATATTCCCTGCCACTTCTCCATTCTTTTTCCAATTAGACCATCCTATGTCTTGACTATGCACTCTATAATAAACAGAATATTCTTTTGTTCCATCTAATTGTATCCTAATTCCAAATACTCTTAAATTGTGTCCAGTTGTTCCAGCTAATTCTCCATTTTTTCTCCACTCATGCCACCCAATATTTTCTACATACACTCTATACTTTATTGACATATTAGCATTAGAATTTCTTAAAGAAATCTTTAAAGCTTCTATTTTTAGATTTCTTCCTGTTGTTCCTGATAAATCTAATTCTTGTTTTTCCTCTTGCCACCCAATATCTTGAACATGTGAACTATAAGAAACAGATAATTTATCTTCAACCTTAGGAACTATCTTTATTTCAATAGCTTCTATTTTCTTATCTTCTCCTAAAACTCCTGATATATTTCCATCATATGTCCAATTTTGCCAACCATAATCTTGTATATGTGTTCTATATGCCACAGAATATTCATTAGAACTTTCTAACCATATTTTAATTGCTTCCATTCTCAAATTCTTTTTAGTAGTTCCTATTACTTGTCCATTTGACACTGGAGTTTGCCATCCAATTCCTTGTACAAATGTAGCGTATTTTATATTAATATTTGATATATTATTTAAAAGTTCTATCTTTATAGCCTCTATTTTTAGATTTCTTCCTGTTGTTCCTGATTGCTCACCATTCTCCACATATTCTTGCCATCCAATATCCTGCACATGTGTAGAATATTTTACTCCTAGCTCATTGTTTGCTACTACATCTATAAATTCTTCATTATCTTCTATTATGTTATTTTCTTCTACTATCTCATTATCTGTTATATTATCTTGTATTACTTCATTTTCTATTACTGTATCATCTTCTACTATTTCATTTTCTATAACATTATTTACTACTTCACCATTATCTACTATTTCATTTTTTCCTATTACACCATCTACATCTATATTATTTTCAATTATATTATTATCTAATATTGGTTCTATGTTAGAAGCATTTGATATGATTGGTAAAATCATAGATATAATTAATATTCCTATAATTATACAACAAATTATTTTTTTCATTTTAAACACCTCCACTAAAATTTATTATAAATGCAAAATAAGGATTTTTCAATAAAAACATTGAAAAATCCTATATGTAATGTTTTCCTTTATTACCATTCTTTCTTATTATATCGGGATAAGGGGACGTTCCTTAAAATCCCTAATATTTGTAACCTTTTATTATAAAAATATATATGGTAATTTATTCATTCCATTCAAAAAGAAGTTATAATATAAGAAGTTAAGACTCTTTCACTCAGGCTAAAAAGCTATATTATATTCCTTTTAAATTGAACAACGAATGTGCCCTGGAATAGATGTAGAAGTTCTTAATCAAATTAATTAGGGAATCTCGCTTCACGAGGGCGCTGATTAATTTGATTTAGAACTTCTAATCTATGTAGGAAGCCGAGTTGTGAAATAAAAAAGGAATATAATATAGCTTTTTCCCGTGAACATTCCTCAACTTCTTATATAACAACTTCTATTTTTCATTCCAATCAAGCATTACCATATATATTTTTATAATAAAAGGTTACAAATATTAGGGATTTTAAGGAACGTCCCCTTATTCCGTTTTAGCTAATCTATATTAATTTTTCTATCAACAATATATTGTGGTCTTTGTTTTGTCTCATCATAAATTCTTCCAACATATTCTGCAATAATCCATATAGATAATAATTGAATTCCAGAAAAGAATGTCACTACCACCATAATAGATGTCCAACCTGCAGATATATTATTTAAATTAAATATATATGAGACAAAAGCATATGTCAATAAAACAATAGATATTATAATTGATATCATTCCTAAAGCTCCTACTAACTTTAGGGGTTTTGTTGAAAAACTTATAATTCCATCTGAAGCAAGTTTTAACATTTTCTTTAAAGGATATTTTGTTTCTCCTGCAAACCTTTCTTTTCTTTCATATTCAAATGCTTTTTGCTTGTATCCTACCCAACTAAACAATCCTCTTAAAAATTTATTATGCTCTGGTAAAGCATTTATTGTATCTACAACTTTTCTATCTACTAATCTAAAATCTCCAGTATCTTTAGGAATCTCAACATCAGATAAAGCATTTAAAGTTTTATAAAACATTTTAGCAGTAAATAATTTAAAAATACTTTCTCCATCTCTAGATTTTCTTTTTCCATAAATAACTTCATTTCCGTCTTCCCATAATTTAAGCATATCTGGTATTAGTTCTGGTGGATCTTGAAGGTCAGCATCCATTATTACAATTGCATCTCCTGTAACATATTGAAGACCTGCTGTAACAGCAGCTTGATGTCCAAAGTTTCTAGAAAAAGAAATTACCTTAACATTAACATCTTCCTCTGCTATTTTTTGTAATATCTCTAATGTTTTATCTTTACTTCCATCATTTACAAAAATAATTTCATGTTCATAGTTCTCTAATTTTACTAAATTCTCTTTTACTCTTTTGTAACACTCTTCTGCTACTTTTTCTTCGTAATACATTGGTATAACTAATGTTACTTTACTTTTCTCCATTTTTGTTACTTCCTTTCTTGTAAAATATATTAACAATATATTTAAGTTACTTTTTTCTAAAAATAATCAATTTACTAAAAACATAATTTACTATAACAACCATAACTTGTGTTACAAATTTTGAAATTATATCATTTATATGTAATACTTTTACCATTAAAGCAAAAGTTCCAACATCACACAATATTCCTGATGCAATTCTTGCTAAAAAGAATGTTACTACTTCTTTTACCAATTCTTTTATTCCATGTGTTTTACTTTCAAATACAAATATTTTATTTGTTATATAAGCAAATAATACTGAGCAAAACCAAGATATTCCGCTACTTACAACCTCATCTATTCCTATTAATTTAGCAACTATATAATAAGTTACAAAATTAACAATTGTTGATAATACTCCAAATATTAGATAATTTAGTATTTCTTTATATTTCTTATATAGTTCTTTAATTTTTTCCAACTTTGTTTCCTCTTTCTATTTTATTTTGTATTATACAATAAATCTTATCTTTAAAGCAATATATTATAAATAATATAATACCAAAAAATGAAACTATTTTTGTTATATTCATAATTGTTGAGCCTGTATATTGAATACTAATTGTTCCTATATTATTTTCTTTTATATTAATCTCTAAAAATCCATTTTCAGATTCTACTAAATTAATTTTCTCTCCATTCAGTGTTGCATTATATCCTATATAGTAGATATATGGCAATTCTATTTTTAAGTTTGTAGAATTATTTTCAACTATCTCAAAGTTCATTTTTGTTCCATTTTTATTTTCATTCTCAATTTTGCCTTGACCTTCTGTAATAATCGCCTTGTCTTCCCTATTTGCTACATAATCCATATTATTCCTTGCTTTTGTTGGAAAATATTCAAAATTAGAACAATTTACAACTGCAAATTTAGAATTAATCATTGCATTTTCATCAAATGTTTGTACATACTGTAAATTAAAGAAATATGGCATAATATATATTAAAATTGATAAAATTGCTATTGCAATATATTTTGATTTTATATCTTCAAATTCATAATCTATAGTCATTCCCGCAGCTATAGTTAATAAAAATGTTGCAGGCATTAATAATCTCCATGGCACTTGTATCATTACAAATACATCTGGAACATATTTCCAAGGAAACAATCCTGTTGTTGCAAAAACACACCCCAATCCCAATATTAGAAAATATAGATAATGTTTTTTAGTTTCTTTCTTCATTTTTTTCAAAACAAAAGGTACAAAAAGTAATGGTATTATAATTTGTAAACCTATTGCAAAACTTAATTCATTTTTCACATCATTAGGATCACCTAATTCAAATGACCTTCCTGGCTTAAAACTATTATCAAATAGCTGTCTTATATGTACTACTTGTTTAACTAATCCATCTCTTGTCATCATAAATCCATCTTCAAAAGCTGCATAATCTGCTGACATTTTACTTTCTAATAATGGTCCATAAAAAAACGCTACTATTGTCAATATAAATATAGCATCTATAAATAGTTTACTTAAAACTTTTTTATCTTTTAGTTTTGTTATATTTACTAAAACATATATTATAGAAATAATTGCTATTAATAATGTACTAATATTATGTGATAACATTATTCCAACTGCACCAATTATTACTAAATAGTCTTTTTTTCCATCTTTATTAAATAAATTATATAATCCTTGAAATAATATTGGCATAAACGCAAATGTTAATACTTCTCCTATTGCTAATCTTACATAAATATCTGTTATTCTATAAGGTGCTGTTATATATATAATTGCTGTTAGTAAAGATATTTTCTTTTTTCCAGTAATTTCAATCATTAATTTATACATACCTATTGCAGATATTAATGTTAATAATACTAATACTGCTTTCATGGCAATTGTATATGTTGGAAGTATTAATTTAAATAATGCTCCTATATATGTAACTAATGGTGGGTAAAATAAGTTCCAAGAAAATCCAAAACCATTTCCCCATTGCATAACTACTTCTGGCAAAAATTGACCATCCTGAATCCCTGCTATTGTTCCAAATATTCTCATAATATGATAATGTCCATCATGTGTATCAATAAATCCAGTTTTAAATAAAGGTAAACTAATTATCAATACTACTATTATTAATATTATATATTCTATATATTTTATATTTATCTTTTTCATTATTACTACCATTCTCTCTCTTTTTATCTTTTATAATTCATTAATAATATCCCTATTATTACTATAATCGCTCCACCTACAGATTGAAAACTCATTTCATCTTTAAAAATAACATAAGAAGCAATTAATGTTAAAATCTGTGCAATTCCTGTTGTTAATGGTACTATATAACTTAAATCAAACATCATTATTATTTTGGTGTATAAAAGGAAGCTACATATATAACATAAAAATCCTAAACCACTAACTAAGCTTATTCCAAATGTTAATTCTTTATTTGCAATTGAAATAGTTCCAGAATTGCCTCCCATTTTCATTAAAACTAAGCCTGCAACTGTTAACAATAAATATATTACTATTAATATAATCTTCATAATATTTTTTCTCCTCTTATCCATCGTTTTCTTCTTTCCTTTTTAAATTCTCTATCTGTTCATATTTTAGCAAATTTAATTGGTAATTCTCTTTATTTATTTTTACAACTGTGTCTAATATTACACCACATTGCCCTATTATCACAGATAATATTACAAGACCTGTTGCAAGTATTGCAGAAGGAACTTTTGTTATATATCTAGTTTTAAAAAATTCTGCTATAACTGGAGCCCCAACAAAAATGCCTAACAAAAATATAATTATAGCTATATATGTGAAAAATCTTAATGGTTTATAATTTTTATACATCTTTACTATTGTTTTAACAACTTTTAATCCATCACTAACAGTATTAAGCTTTGAAGTACTGCCTTCTGGTCTATCTCTATAATCTATTGGAATTTCCTTTATTACAAACCCTTTATCTAAAGCATATAAAGACATTTCTGTTTCTATTTCAAATTTAGGTGTCATAACAGGCATATTTTTTACAAACTTTTTATTAAAAGCTCTATATCCTGTCATAATATCTTTTAGTTTAGTTTTAAATAAAACATTTATAGCTTTTTTTACTAAATTGTTTCCAAACTCATGAAAAGGTCTTTTATTCTCTTTTTGATATGTTCCATTTGAAAGTCTATCTCCTATGCACATATCAGCCTTTCCCTCTTCTACAGGTTTTATTAATTCATGTACAAATTCTGCTGGATATGTGTCATCTCCATCAACCATTATATAAATATCTGCATCAATATCATAGAACATACTTCTTACAACATTTCCTTTACCTTGTTTATATTCATGTCTCAATATTGCTCCATTTTTAATTGCTATTTCTGCTGTTTTATCTTTCGAATTATTGTCATATACATAAATATCTGCTTTTGGCAATTCTCTTTTAAAGTCTTTTATTACTTTTTCAATCGTTTGTTCTTCATTATAACATGGTATTAATACTGCTATTTTACTCATATAATTCTCCTTATTCTACAATACTTAAAATAACTCTATTTTCGCTTAACTTGTTTACTTTTAACAATTTATTATTTAAAGATTCAAAATTTTGTATATTATAATTTCCCTCAATTAATTCTCCATATATCTTTATAAATTGTTCGTCTACTTGTGCTATAAACACATAGTTAAATTCTTCGTCAATCAATTTTTTCTCCAATTCTTCTTTTGAAATATCATAACTCCATATATCTGCCTCATAATATTTAGGTCCTAAACTCCATTCATACATTAAATTAGTTACTATTGGAGAAATAGAATATCTTAGTTTATGATAATCATATCCTCCTCCATTGTTTTGGTATACTAAATATACTTTATCATCTAAATTCACTTTACTTTTTATTATGCTTGCTTCCCAAGCAATTTCTGGAGTAATTCCAGTTACACCTTTTCTTGAACTTATGTCTAGTATACTCAAAGCACTTGTTGGATATATACATAATGCAATAACCACTAATGCTGATATTATCTGATATCTATTTTTACTATTTAAAGCTATACTTGCTCCTCCAATTATCCAAGCAATAAAATATGTTGTTATATATCTTGAATAACTTGCTAAAGCTCTTCCTTCTGTTTCGGTAAATGCAAACATAAATGTTGCTAATAATAATAAACAGTATAACACAAATCCTATATTAAATGATAGTATAAATGTTAAAATTCTTTTCTTTTCTTGCTTATCTTGATTAAAAACATATATTACAAATCCCATTATATTTAATATAGCAAATAATTTTATAGTAGTAACTGTACTCTTTAAACTTCCTACAATAGCTCCGATATTTAAGTTATCATAAAAGCTTCTTGCTATATCTATATATTTTGGATTATCTGTATTTATTAGCATTACTGCTTTTAAATACTGTTTTATTTCAATTTGAGATATTGCATTTTTATCATGTCTATCATCTAAATATCTATCATTTGCTCCACAATATATCTTCCAAGTACCATATAGCCCCAAAGCTATAATTAATACTAATACTATAATTCCAAAATTCTTAAAGTTCTCTTTTGTTACTTTCTTATCCTCTATTACTCTTAGCAATATTTTATTAAAAAATAACTGCATTAAAATGATTCCAAGTAATAATAATCCTGTATCTTTTAATAGTGGCATCGAAATCATTATTAGAAATAAATTTATTTTGTCTTCTTTGCCATCCAGTTTAAATGCCAAATACATTCCTGTTGTAAATAAAAATCCTAATAATAAATCAATATAAATTGATGTCAATTGGAAATTACATAATTTTATTGAAACATATACAATAATCCAAAATATTAATAATTTTAAAATTCCTCTAAAATTATATTTCTCATTTTTACAAATTGGTAATAATAATGTTATTATAAAGAAATTGATTGCAATATATGAAATATCTTCTGCGAATCCTCCATTTAGTTTACAAAAGAAATATTCAATTAATCCCGCCAATGGTGTATAGACCACATGAACTCCATCATAAATATTATTAGACCAAAATAAGTCATGTTGCACCATTGCCTTTAAATTTGCTCCCCAATGAGAAAACTCATCCCATTCATAATAATTTGTATCTTTTACAACAATTACCATAAATAATACTGTAAATATATAGAAAAGTATTCCAGGCGTAATTATTTCTGTTATTTTAATATTTCTCTTTATTAAACTATAAATTGTATAAATAATTGAAACTATTGATACAAAATATATAAAATAGACAGCATATTTCATTAAGTTGAATAATCCTGCAATATATAAAAATATAGCAATTGACAAAACTGTAATTAATACTGAACTTTCTTGCTTAAACTTAAATTTTTGAGTTATAACTGATGCTATTGATATACATATTATTGTTGCAATTATAGCTACTAACATATCTTTACCTCCTATATTTTATTAGTCTTAATTGCTTGTCCATAAAATTTCATTATGAATTTAGCAATAGGTTTTGGCCAAAATCTATTAAGCATTATTAAATCTTCTTTTAATCTAATATTGTTTTCAATTAAATTAGATGTTTCAGAATTTTCATGAATTCTATGTTGCATTAATTCTTTATTTATATATAAAAAATTTTCATTGTATTTAGTCATTTCATACCAAGTATCCCAATCTAAATCACATTTTAATTCTGTTTTATATGGATTTTTTCCAGTTATTCTAGTATTTACTGTAACACTTGGGCAGCAAATACTTGAACCTAAAGATAATACTCTTCTTTTTACAAATTTAGATTTTTTGAATGTTTTTAATGGTGCTAATAACATTTTTTTTATCTTCAAATTTCTTGTTAATTCTATTTGTTTTCCATTTTTTATTTCTCTATAATCTGTAAATGCAATCACAAAATCTTTACCTTTTTCTAAATATTTAACTATCTCTTCTAAATAATTAGCATTGTAAATATCATCTTGATGTGCAATTGTTACATAATCTGTTGTTGTTTTGCTTATTCCAAAATTCCAATCTTCTCCAATGCCAGATTTTCCTGTATTTATATATAACGGCAAATTATATTTTTTTGCTAATTGTTCTATGTATTCATTAGGTGTTGAAGTAGAAACTATTATATTACTTTTAACATTTTGATTAATTACTGATTTTATACATTCTTCTAAATATTGAGACTCTTTATATGCACATATTACAAATGTATGATTTTCAAATTTTTCCATATTATTTATCCTTTTCTTCTAATTTTTTTACTCTATCTTTTAAAAGTGAAATTTCTTGTATTAATATAGTATTTTTTTCAGACTCTTTAGATAGTTTAACCATTAAATTAAAAATCAAGTAAAACGCTACAAATATTGTTATACAAAACAACATATTTGCTGGTATTTCAAATCCTAATGTTTTCGTAAGCCATTCTATCAAATTAGGAGTCACAATTGCAACAATTAATAAAAGTCCACTTACAATCCAAAAGGTTGAAAAAGATAATTGTAGTTTTTTATCCTTTATGTTCTTTAATATTAAACACAAGTAAATTAATGTTATTAATATTAGTGCTAATTTTAAGTTTGATGTCATTATCTTTTTCCTCCTTTCTTTTTAAAATTAATGCTATCTATTATTACTGCTAGATTTACTTTCACCATATAATCTACACTTTTCCATATATTTATAGAAGATGTTCCACCTATTCTTTCATTCATACTTACAGGAACTTCTACAACTTTGTATCCATTAACCAATACTTCAACTGTTGATTCAGGTTCTGGATATTCTGTTGGATAATTTTTAGCAAACACTTTTATTATATCTTTATCTACAGCTCTAAACCCAGAAGTTGGGTCTGTTATTTTCTTATGGCATAACAATTTTATAAAAAATGATATAATATTTTTTCCTAATCTTCTCATAAATGTAGATTTAAATTCACTAGTTGTCTTGTCTAAATATCTAGTTCCAATACACATATTGGCTTGTCCTTCTAATAAAGGTTCACAAATATTAGAAACATAATTTATATCATGTTGCCCATCTCCATCAAATTGTATAGCTATATCATAATTATTTTCATATGCATATTTATAACCTGTTTGAACAGCTCCTCCTATTCCTAAATTATGGACTAAATTAATATGATTAATATTATTTCCTTCCAATATATTTAGTGTATTATCTTTAGAGCCATCATTTATTATAATATAGTCTAATTTCTGTTCATTTTTTTCATTATATTCTTTAATTGTATTATATACATTCAAAATATTTTCTTCTTCATTATAAGCTGGAATTATTAGTAATATCTTCATTTTTACACCATTCTTTCTTTAAAAAATAAAAATAATAAACTCACAAAATATATGTTACTTAAAACGCCTTGAAGAACGGAATTTTTGAATATTCATATCATTATTTTTATTTTGTAATGTAATTATATGTTTTCTACTTTATAATATATATTAAAATAAAGTGATGCGCAGTTTGGGAGGACAGATATTTATACAGATAAGCTAGATTAACTTTTATGTATTTGAAAAGTTTATAACTAGCTTATATGATAAGTCCAACCAGCAAAGAACGATATTTTAATATATATTATAAATTAGGTAGAACAATAAATTAAATTAATTTAATTTAATTTGATAAATGTATTGTTTAATCTCATCATCAATGTACAATTCTTTTAAATTAAATTTCTCTACATCATTTATAGAATACTTCTCACTACTATAAATATATGTTATTTCAAGGTCTATTAAATTTTGGTAAGTAAGTGTAGCTTGATATACATCTGGAGCCACCAATTCAAAATTAGTTTCATCTCCAAGTTTAATATGAATATGAGCATATCTATTATAAACCTCATTGTATTTGCCATCTGGGTCAACTACTTTTAGCCATTTAAAATTAGGATAAGTATTTACTCCATTTAGGCAATTCACTCCATTTGCCATTAAATATTGACCTGTAATATTACTATTTCCAATCCAAGTTGCATTTTTATCATTCTCTTTTATACTTTGAATTTGTTTAGAAACTTCTGTATCCTTTATTGGAGATAGACCTATACATATAGGGTTTACAGTTATACCTGCAACAATTGCCACAATTAGCATTGTATAGCACCATGCTTTTTTATTTCCTGTTATTAAGAAATAAGATATTGCGAATATCATTACAATAAATATTTCTAATTTCCAAAAACTGAAAAATGATATATAACTTGAATTTTTTATTAAAACATATCCTACAAATACTACACAAAGAGAAATTAGAATTGCTTGACCTTTTGTGAATATTTTTTTATTTTCAACTTTCTTTAGCATAATTATAGTTAATATCGTTCCAATTATACCTAATATAACATGACTCCTTGGAGTTGGTGACATAGACATAAAAGTAAGCTTTGCCAATACCTCTCCAAATCCTACAAACTCCCATATTAAATAAATAAAATATAAAATTATTAGTGATATTGTTAATTTAAAATTATTATCTTTTTTATCTTGTTTTATATTTTTAACACTATAAATTATTAGTACTATTAAACCTATAAATGGATATATATAACTACTTGGTTCACAAGGATTCCCAATTGATTTACTATATGGATAAAATATATTTCCAAAATATGATATAAATCTATCTATCGAAAAATTCCCACCAGTAACTATTCTATTTCCAGGGTATACTGTACTCATCATTGTTACCATATCATTCATACATAATAATACATATCTTGCTATCAAAGCAAAAATACAAAAAACTGTAATAGATATTATTATATAATCTTTTTTCTTAAGATTTTTCATATTTGGTATAAAATCATTAATCATAAATATTAGCATTACAAAAGCAAATGGAACTTGAAATGCTGGATATAACACAAAAGCAAATGAAGGTATACATATAAACAGACCTATTGCTATTAACACCTTTTTCCAAATTTTTATATCTAAATTATTCATATAATAGCTAAATAGTAAAATTGATGCCATTCCAAAAATATATCCATCAGCTATTGCAGAACTAAACCACCACATCATAGCTGGAGCAATTGCCAATACCAGTCCTCCAACTAATGACAGTAAATTATCCTTATTAGTTATTTTCCTCACAATCTCTATTGATACCATTATAATAGCAATTATTTTTAACATCCAATAAAAAGAATATCCAAACTCTTGTCCAAAT
Source organism: uncultured Clostridium sp. (assembly GCA_947573555.1). Classification (GTDB taxonomy): domain Bacteria; phylum Bacillota; class Clostridia; order TANB77; family CAG-508; genus CAG-269. The sequence goes on from CANPFO010000011.1 coordinate 21,548, forward strand.
AATATAAATCCCCACATAAATGGTTTTCCAAGACTTACAATATCTTTTACAGGTGCAGATACCATAAGCATATTACAAGTACCTTGAGCTATATTTCTATTATAAATTTTATACGCATCTTCACCTTGAGTTTGTGCAAGCATCATTGGACTTTGAACTAGCCAATCATCTGATCTAATAGCCCTTGCAATACCTAGCAATACATTATTTGAAGTTGGTTCATTTACATAGTCACTCCATTTACCTATTGATGACATATTTACTCTAAATAAAACTAATATAACTAATGCAGCAGCAGCAATTATATACCTATTTTTAATAAGAACTGCAAATACTTTATCTAATTTTTCTGAATATCTTTTTAGTAAAAAGAAAACTCCTATCAAAGCATATAGTCCATAAATAAATCCAATTCTAATTGCAGAAGACATATTAAATTCTAATCTTCTAAATTTCAATATTTCTATCAAAATTGGTAATAAAACAGCTATAATAAATACTACTATTTTATTTTTAATAATCATCTTAATCTTTTCTTTAAACATTTTATTTTCTCCTTGTGCCAAAGGGGTCAGGTTAATTTTGTTTCACATTATTATGAGACAAAATTAACCTGACCCTCTTGTCACATGTCTCATTTTCTAATACTATAATTACTTGAATTCAAACTGAAGTTTTTATTATAATATGGATCTCCCTTTTCATAAATTTCCTTCCATTTGTTTTGAAATTTTTCTATTTCTCTTTCAAATCTTTCTATCTTTTCTGGTGTATCCTCATATCCTCTTGTTTTTGATTCATAATGAATTATATTTACAAATGGATCATATACTATTAATCTTCCAGTTTGCCTTATTTTTAAACAAAAGTCTAAATCATTAAATGCTACTGGCATTTCTTCATCCATAAATCCTACTTCCTCATATATACTTCTTTTTGCCATCATACAAGCTGCTGTAACAGCGCTAAAATCTTGTATTGTGCTTTCCCTTGCAAAATATCCATGCAAATGTCTTGAAAGTCCCCTAAATAGATGTGTAGCTACTCTATCTACTCCAATTACTATTCCTGCATGTTGTATTGTATTGTCTGGATATATTAATTTACAACCTACTGCACCAACATCTTCTCTTGACGCAAATCCTAGCATATCCTCTAACCAATCTTCTGTTTCTATCTCTGTGTCATTGTTCAATTGAACTATAAATTCTCCATCTGAGTTTTTTACTCCTAGATTTATTATTTTTGAATAATTAAAGCCGCTTTCTTGATATTTTATTACTTTTATTCTTTCATTTTCTTCTAATTTCTTATAATATTCAAAAATTTCCTCAGTTTCACTATTGTTTTCTACTACAACAATTTCATAATTCTTATATGTTGTTTTATCTAAAATTGAATCTATACACGTTTTTAATGTTGCCTTTTCATCTTTATTAGGAATTATTATTGAAACTTTAGGATTTCCTTCAAATTGATATCTTATTCTGTATGTTCCTAAACTTGCACCATGTTCCACTGTTCCTTTTAATCCAACTCTTTCTAAATGATCTTGAATTGCAGGAATTCCCGCTTCAAATGCATATGGCTTAGCTTGTGTATCTGCTTGTGCTGTTGAATTTGGATGTACTCTCCAATGATATAATACTTTTGGAATATGTATTATATTTTTTAAATCTTTTACATTTTCAGAGACTCTTAATATTATGTCAAAATCTTGTGCTCCATCATATTTGCTTCTTTCGCCTTCTAATTTATCCATCAATTCTTTTTTAAATACACTAAAATGGCAAATATAATTATTAGCTCTTAAAAAGTCTAATGAAAAGTCTGGTTTAAAATGAGGATTAAATCTAGGCTTATCTAAAGTTGTTATTTTATCTTCATCTGTATATATAAACTCCACTTCTGGGTTTTCATTAATACATTTTACTACTTCATATAATGAAAATACTGGTAATAAATCGTCATGGTCAAATAATGCTATAAAATCACCTGTTGCTATTTTTATACATTCATTTGTATTTCCAGCAATTCCTTTGTTTTCACCTAAAAATTTATATTTAATTCTTTCATCACTTTTATATATTTCTTCTAAAGTCTTATCTTGATTAGGACTTCCATCTGCTAAGCATAATTCCCAATTTGTATAAGTTTGATTTATTAAGCACTCCACTAGTTCTTTAAAAAATTTATATGGTGTATTGTACATTGGAACTAATATACTTATTTTAGGATTTATCTTAAAATTATGATTTCTTTGTTCTTCTATTTCTTCTAAAGTTGGTTCGTTATTTTTAATCCATTCTTGATAGATTTTATTAATATCGTCATATTCTACTTTTCCAAATATAATTCCATTCACTTCTTTAATTGTTTTTATTAGGCCTTGTTCTCTTAACATTTTAAAAACTGTTCTTATATTGTGAGGATGTAGTCCTTTAAAAATATGAGCAAATGCTCTTAATATTTTTCTTACTATTGTTCCTTCTGGAAAGATTTTATCTCTTAATCTCATTTTTGATTTCATCCTTTCTTAATTTGCCCTCTTATTTTTCTTAATGGTTTTGTTATTTTCCAAGATGCAGAATTTTTAATATAATCAAGTTCTTGTTCTTTTTCTCTTAACAAATTACAAGTTTGTTCCATATTATCTTCTAAAAATTTTATTCTAGCATCTTTTTCATTTAAAAGGCTTTTAAATTCTTGTGTTGTTTTTCTTTTACTGTTTTCCAATATTTTAATAAATTTATCTTCATTTGTAATATCAAATAATTGTGTATGCAATTTCCAACTAAGTTCACTTCTTGTTTTTAGTTGCAACTCATTATCTAATTTATTAAATAATTCCACATTTTCATTTTTAATTCCAAATTTATTATATATTTGTTCTATATCAATCAAATCTCTTAGTTGTTTGTTATATGTCAAAGACCTATATATTATAAATTCTAATGGTAGATTTTCTTCCATCCATTCCTGATCAAAGAAAAAATACTTATTATCTATAAAAAATATATTTTGAAATATTAAATCCCACAAACCATATTTTACAAATGTTAAATTTTGAATATCTTGTTTATCATACTGAATTCCAAATTTATCAAATACATTTTTTTCAGGTTGTACAATTATCAATTTTTCTTTAAGTTCTTCGAAGAGATTACATATTAATTGATTTACTTTTTCTATTTCTTTATTTTTTAACTCATTTACTATTATTTTATCAAATGTTTCTTTTCCTTTTTGATACTTACTAATTATTGTATTTTCATCGTAACTGTCTAGTGTATTTAATTTTACTTCTTTTATTATTTCTATATTCTTTTTTATTTGTTCTATATGTGTAATTGACTCACTATTAGCAGCTTTTTTATATACATTATCTCCTTTTATTATAGTCTTTATCCTATATTCTTGTTTTCTCATATTTGAAAATGAAACAAATTCAATTCCATTATCTTCAAATTGTTTTTTGCTACATTCTATAAAAAATGAATTGGCAAATATCTTAAATAAATTAACATCCTGCTTCATCATTTTTACTAGTTCTTGCCTTTCATCATTTTTCTTTATATCATTTTCCTTATAAAACACAATATTTCTAGATATTGTTTCTGAATTCGGCAAATGATTATCTGTGAAAATTACATTTGTCATTTTATAATCTGGAAGTGGATAATAAAATTTTCTATATATTAAACCATTTTTATCTAATAATTCTTCTATCTCTCTTCTATTAAATAAATTGTTTTTATTTTCAACATTTTTACATATACTTTTAATAGATAACTCATTTTCTAGTATAATTAATATTTTGTCATTATCCATTAATTGATTTGCAGATTTTTCAAGTTCATATATTTTATCTTTTGAAAAGTCTTCTAATACTATATATTTTTTATCTTTTTCGAAATCATACCAATCATTTATGTTGTCTTTTATTTGTCCTTGTAATACTTCAAAATCATTATTCTCCTCCAAATTATTTCCCCCTTCTATTTATTATCCTTCTATTTTTATAAATTCAACTTTTGGTTCCATATCAAAACATCCTACCATTTTTTTCTGCGATGTAACTTCAAAAATTAAAGCATCATAATTTCTGTTCATAACTATTAGTTCTCCATTGTCATCAAACCTATTGCAACTAATTGATAATGTATATTTTCCAGGAGCCAATCTTAATTTTTGTTCAAAGTCAAATATATACTCTTCACCTTTTTTACATATTCCAGTATTTATTCCCATAAAATTCGTATTATTTCCACACATTTCTTTTCCTTGAAAATCTTTAATCGTTATAGATACAAAAGGATTTTCTATATCTTTGTTAAATTGTACTTTCATTTTTATATGCATATATTGGCTATTATCTATAATTGTTAATGGTTGGCTATGTTCATCAAACATTCCATAATCAAATATAGCAGCTTCATTATTTCCATATACTACCATATCTTTATTTATAGTAAAATGTTTTTTCCATTCTGACTTTTCTGAAAGAGAATCAATAACTTCTTTTGTCATCTTATTTTCACCATTAGTTCCATCAGCATCTTTCATTTTAGTAATTAATTTTTTGTATTCCTCAACACCTTCTTTTACTCCACCATCAAATATTTTATTTCCATGCTGTAAAATTATTGCTCTATTACAATTGTTTAAAACATCTGTAATACTGTGTGTTACAAAAAGAATAGTCTTTCCCTTTTTCTTAAATTGTTCAAATTTTTTAAAACATTTTAATTGAAATGCCATATCTCCTACTGATAAAACTTCATCAACTATCAATATATCTGGGTCTACATTTATAGCACAAGCAAATGCTAATCTTGCAAACATACCAGATGAATATGTTTTAACTGGCTGACTAAGATGTTCTCCTATATCTGCAAAATCAATTATTTCTTGTTCTTTTTCTTTTACTTGTTCTTTTGTTAATCCCATTATTTGACCGTGTTGATAAATATTTTCATAACCTGTAAGTTCTGGATTAAACGCTGTTCCTAATTCTAGTAAAGAGCTTACCTTTCCATTTATTTTAATTTCGCCAGATGTGGGTACAACAACACCTGTTATCATTTTTAATAAAGTAGATTTTCCAGCTCCATTTCTTCCTAAAATCCCTAAAATTTCACCTCTTTTTAGCTCTAAGTTAAAATTCTCCATAGCTGTAAAGCTTGTATGTTTTTCATATTTAGGTAATAGTATTTCTAGTAATCTATCTTTTTTACTGTGATACATTTTATATTTTTTACACAAATTTTTTATTTCTATTACATTTTCATCTTCCATTTTAGTTCATTCCTTCCTTATAATACGTCCGAAAAATCTTTCTTAGTTTTCTTAAAAATATAATTTCCCCATATAAATAATATAATAGTTATAGACCAAAATACTATAGTATAAAAACCATATCCTTTAGTTATAATATTTTCACCTATAAAAGCTTGTCTTGAAGCAGAAACTAAATAAGTAAATGGAATACAATGTAATACTTTAGCAACAAAAGGATGTTCTGCTAATCTTTGTAAATCCCAAACTATTGGTGTAAACCAAAAAAATAATTGCATCATAATATTTAATAATTGTGAAAAATCTGGTAAAACTGTTACAATTGCAGATGTAAATCTTGTAAAAGCTATAATAAAGCAATATGCCGCTACTATTGAATACAATAATATTAAAAAATTAGGTATATATCCAAAAATAGAACTTACTACTATTGCTATTACAAATAAGAACAATGATACAAATGAAGATGAAATTATAGCAATCACTGGTATAGTGTCTACTGGAAACACTACTTTTTTTACTAAATAACTATATGCTCTTATAGAATTACTTGCATTTATTATTGAATCATTAATAGTCATCCACATTGCCATTGCTGGTAAGTACCATGAAACATATGGATAGTTCCCAACACTTCCTACTTTTAATATATATTGAAATACTATTACATATGTAAGCATAAAAATAAATGGTTGCAAAAATCCCCAAATTGCACCTAAGCTTGTATTAGCAAATCTATTTTTAAAATCATTTTTTCCTATTCCCCATATTATTTTCCTGTTTTGAAATACATCTTTAATAAATTCCATTATAAATTATTCCTTTCTTATATTACCAAACTCTAAAGTAGGAATCTCCATCTTTTTCAATATAGTTCTTTTTTACATTTAATTCCTTCATCCAATTTCTAGTTTCTAAAGTTGTCCAATTTCCCGTATTGTAACCAGTTCCTGGGTTATTATCCCATAACCATGTTGGAGTTGGCCACAAACAGATTTCAGGTTTTATTGCTTCATAAACATTCTTATCTACCCCATTTTGTCCATGATGTGCCATTTGAACTATATCTGATTTTAGCTTTTCTTTTTGAGTTTGTAATAATTTTTCTCCACTTTCTTTTCCTGTATCTGCTAAAAATAGCATTGACTTATCATTTACATTCATTTTTATTACCATACTTGAATTATTTATTGGATTATTTGTAATTTCAGGATTTTTAATTCCTAATATCTCACATTGTAAATTATCTATATTTATTATTTGGTTTAACTCCACTTCTTCTACTTTATCTTTAATTTTATCGCTTTGTATTACTTTAAAAAAATTTGATATTTCTTCTACTCTTTTTTCCTCATTTTTTATGTACCATTCTAAGTCATTTAATGTAACATAAACTTTCCCTATTTTCATATCTGTATTTTGTACAATCTCCATAAAAGCTTGCGCATGGTCCATATGTGGATGTGTAATAAACCATACGTCAACTTTTCCTCCACCCACTCTATTTATATTATCTATTAAATTTTGTGTGTCCTCTTTTAGCCCTCCATCTATTACAATAGTATTATTTTTTGTTGTTAAAACATATCCCATCATTTGTCTAGTACTATTATCATGTAATTGAATTAGAGTAATACCATTTGAATATTTTATATAATTAAAATTTAAAACTAATACTAAAATGGCAATAACTATTATAAGTCCAGTTATCAGTTTATTTTGTTTTTGTTTCATCTACACCTTGTCCTCTTTTCTTTAAACATTTTAAAATTAGATATCTAATTTTAAATAGAAATTTTCCGATTATTGGCATATTCATTATAATAAAGTTTTCTATATAATACATCAAATTTTCATTTTTATATAGTTGATGAAATACACTCCAATTTCTAAAGTTGAATCTTTCTTTATTTTTTAACATCTTAAAATAATTTAACGCTTTTTTATTTAGTTCTTGTAATTCATTAGGAAATTTATCATTATTTTCTACATAAGAACCAAATACACCTAATTTAACATTTATAAATAATTCTCTTATTTCTAATAAATTGTCCATTTTGTGTGATACTTTTTTTGTTCCAACTTCATTATTTCCATGTTGCCTATACTTTATATATTTTTCTTTCATATAAGCAAGCTTTCCATTTAACGAAACCATTAATGCAATCCAGTGGTCATGCAACAAATACTTTGATTTTGTAGGAAGTGGTAAAATTTTCTTAATAAATTCTTTTTTACTTATTATAGTACATCCAGTTACACAATTGTACAAATAATTCATTCTATATGAATCTATATATTTATTGATTTTTTTACTTAATAGCATAAAATCTCCAAATGATGGATAAATTGTTTTTAATTCTTTGTCTACTACTTCCAAATCCCCAAATACTAAATCTGCTTTTTCACTCTTTAATTTTAAAACTGATTTTTCTATTTTTTCTGGTAGCCATATATCATCTTGGTCTGAAAGCATATATAATTCATTTTCAACTTTATTAAGTAAGAATTCTATATTTTTTACTACTCCTAAGTTTTCTTTCTGTATGTATAATTCTATTCTATTATCTGTTTTTTCATATTCTTTTAATATTTCTACTGTTTTATCACTTGAGCAATCATCTGATATTATTAGTTTTATGTTTTTATATGTTTGGCTTAGTATACTTTCTATTTGTTCTTTTATGTATTTCTCGCCATTATATGTTGCTAATAATACATCTATTTGTTCTTCCATTTTTCCTCCAAAATAGACTTTTTTCTTTTTCTAAATCTTTGCTTATTATATATATAATTATGTAATTTGTCAATTATATCAAGCTTTTAAGTTTCAGTATTTTTTGAAATGTCTACCCTTATAATAGTATCTTAATGTTATAAAAATATAAAAACTCCTAAAATTATTTTATAGTTTCATATGCCTTGTTAAGCTTTTGAATTCTTTTTATAAAATAATTAAGAAGTTTTTGTATTACTTTTTATTCTTCAAAAAGTGCCAATACACTATCTAAAATTTCTGAATTTTTTAGTAAATTATCTTTATTTTCAGTTATAAAAATAATATATTTATCTAAATCACTGAAATACTCATACGTTTGATGTTTATCTAATTTTTCAAAACAATAATCTAAAATTTCTCCAGTTATATCATCAACAATATAACAAGTACTAGAAATATCTATAATATACAATTTATTACCACTAATAGCTTGTTGGATTTTTTTATCGTTCTCATTTTCAACTTTACTCTCTCTAATTCTTAAGTATCCGTAACTCATCTATTTCATATTTTGCTTTAGTTTCTTTCCCCAGCATTTTCAAGAATTTTTCCCTACTGCTATTTTCAATCCAAATACCAGTATATTTAGGATGATTTTTCTCTATTATATTATCTAGTTCTTCTATTTGAGGTTTAGCTTTTTTTGTCATTCCAGCAAATGCCACTTTATATTTGATACTTGGTTTTACAACTGGAATTGTATTATTATTATAATCGTTTTGAACTTCATACAATTGAGTATCACCAGTAATTCCGAAGTTTGCTTTAATTTTATCTACTTCTTGTATTTTTTTTTCTTCTTCACTAATTTCAGATACTATTTGATTTATTTCTTGATATATATTTTCATTTATAGAAGAAACATCATTTTTTAATGTCTCTTCTTTATTTAAAAACGCAACTGCACATATAATGATTGCAATTATCATAATTGCTAAAATAATTAAGTAAATCTTTTTACTCTTTAATTTCATATATTAATCCTTTCTAGTTTTACTCTTATATTATAGATTTTAACATTGATAAGGTTGCATTTATATATCTATCCGAAAAATTTTTATCAATTACAGATTGATGGTTTCTTACTCCTTGATGTGGTAACTCTATAAGAGCAGATCTTGCAGCTCTATAATTTGATGCCAAATATATTCTTGCCCAATTTATCATATATTGAGAACCATATCTTCCAACAGATGATTTATCATTTTCAGGAAATTGTTTTTCATAATATGAACATATACCAGGGTCCCCTATCAATTGCTGTGTCCATCCATGTAAATCAACTAATATTGTTTGACCATTTTGTGATTTATTTTGTACAAAAAAGTCTCTTAAATATTGTGCCTCATATGCTTCAAATCCCTTTGTACCATTGTAGTTTCTATTATCTTTATACTTAGTATAATTTACTCCTATTTGCCAACACCTATTTAAGTCTATTCCTCTATTATTAGGAGCCATGCTAAATAGAGTTGTTCTTCCTGGTCCATTATTTGTTGAACCACTATTTAATCCATCTTGATTTACTCCTGGAAAAATGTATATTGTCCACTTTTCTGCTAAATCATAATCTTTGCTACTTTTTAATCTATTATAAAAATTGTTAGCAATAGTTACTAATTCTTGACCATCTTTTGCCCATAAGTCTTCATATCCATGTATTGCAAATGTTGCAAAAAATACATTTTCACCATTTCCATATTTATAATATTTTAAATCACTTCCGCCTCTACCTGCAATTCTTAAGCCTGTCTTTCCATATGTACCTTCTTTACAATCAATATTATCTTTTATATATGTATATCTATCTATTTGAGATAAAACTTTTCCATCCTCTCCAATAAATTGTATTTTTATGTTAGCATTTCCAGAAGATAATTTACTAAAGTCCGCAATAATGTCATATCCTGGTTTTGGATTTTTATCTTGTCCACCATATCCCTTTATGGCATTTAAAACATCTTGTCTCTCTACTCTTGATACTTTTGTATCTATTTTTTTATCATTTACTGATACTTGTATTTTTACATTTTGTATATCTGTCATTAACCAACCATATAATCTATATTCCTTTTTAGGAAATGTATTTGGGTTAACTATTGTATCTATTTCAGTCTTTATTTTATTTTTTATTTTTGGCACTACTTTAATCTCTATTGCTTCTAGCCTTAAATTTTTTCCTGTTGTACCTGATATTTCTCCATCATTTGCCCATTCTTGCCATCCTTGTCCTTGTATATATGTTCTATATGTTATTGAATATTCTTCTGTTCCTTCAAGCTTAATCATTATAGATTCAATCTTTTTATTTTGTCCAGTACTTCCAGATTCTTGTCCATTTTCTTTCCAATTGCTTTCCCAACCTATATCTTGTATATGTGTTTTGTACTTAATTTTTACATTTTTAGGAATATTCTTTCCAGTAATTTTTATAGCTTCTACTTTTAAGCCTCTTCCTACAACCCCTGAAATTTGTCCTGATTTAACATTATTTTGCCAGCCTATATCTTGTACATGTGATTGATATCTTACTGTAAATTCTGTACTTTGTTCTTGTTTAACTATTTTTATTTCTATTGCTTCTAATTTTCTATTTTGACCTGTTGTTCCTGCTATTTGTCCATCTTTTTTCCATTCTTGCCATCCTTGACCTTGCAAATACGCTCTATACATTACCGAATAATCATCTAGATCATCTATTACTATTTTTATAGCTTCTATTTTTTTATTTTGACCTGTTGTACCAGATTCTTGTCCATTTTGTTTCCAACTACTTTCCCAGCCTATATCTTGTATATGTGTTTGATATTTTATATTTATTTTTGTATTTTTTAATTCTATTTTTATAGCCTCTACTTTTAGCCCTCTTCCAACAGTCCCAGAAACTTCACCATCATTTACATATTTTTCCCAGCCTATATCTTGTACATGTGATTGGTACATAACTGTCATTGTTTTTGGAACTAATCTTATTTCTATAGCTTCTACTTTTAAGCCTCTCCCTGCAATTCCTGAAACTTCTCCATCTTTTTTCCATTCCATCCACCCTGTATCTTGCACATGTGTTCTATATTCTATTGAATACTCATTTGTACCAGTTAACTTTATTTTTATAGCCTCTAATTTTCTATTTTGACCAGTTGTTCCAGAAGTCTTTCCATTTTCAACCCAATTTTGCCAATTCAATCCTTGCAAATATGATTGATATGTAACACCTACTCCTTCTGGTGCATTTTCTAGCTTTATCTTTATAGCTTCATTTTTCTTATTTTGTCCAGTTGTTCCAGAAGTCTCTCCATTTGTCTTAGAAAAATCAATTTCCCAACCTATATCTTGTATATGAGAACTATATTTTACATACATCTTTTTTGCATTTGTTTGCACCTGATTGTTTTTTACAGTTACATTTGTTTTTACTTCTTCTATAATTGCATTTGTTGCTAATTCATTATCTTCTGCAATTAAATTTGCCTGTACCTCATTTTCCTCTGCTACAACATTTAGAACACTATTAGCACTACTATTTCCAGAACATCCTAAAACAAGTACTAATATCATTAATATCAATAAATAAATTTTTACACTTTTTTCATTTTTTAAACATTTCATCAGTTTACCTCCAAAATCACTTTATAATAACATATACAAATTAAATACAAAATAGTTTCATATTATAGAAATCTAAATATAATATAACTAATTAATGGAAAATGTAAAATCATCAATTCTTTAAACATTCTTTTTCCTATACCTTTAAAACTCAAATATTTGAAGTATTTATATATAGAAAAATATATAATTATTATTTTTTGGCATTTTTCATAATACTCAATTACTTCATTTTCTATTTTTTGCAATTTGTTTTTTTCTATTTTTTCATTATAGTCTTTGCACATTAAAGCTCCAGCTAAATATGTTTCTGTAATAACTTTATGTCTATATTTTTGATAGGATTTAAAATTTTTTCCATTTGAATCTTTCCATAGCTTCATATTTTGTTTAAAACTTCTTCCACCAAAAATATTATTTTCATGAATTCTATATCCAAAAAGAACTTCATCTATGCAATATATCCCTCCCAATTGAGATGCTATATACACTGAGTGCCAATCATGTGCATATGTTCTTTCTGTAAATGGAATCATTTTTTCTTTTACCTCTTTTGTAAATAGCTGACTACATCCAATAGCAATGTGTCTTGAAAATGGTAAAATAAAGTTTTTACCTCTCAATTTTGGCATATTTTTATAATCTAAATAACTACCATGCAAAACTTCTCCATTTTGATTTATTTGTTCAGCATCACAATACACTAAGCTTACATTATTTTCTTTCAAACATTTTAAAGACTTTTCTATTTTGTCTGGATACCATATATCATCATGGTCTGAAAATGCTATGTATTCTGAATTTGATTTTTCTAATAAGTATTCAAAACTTCTCGTACATCCTAGATTATTTTTTTGAAAATATAAGATTATCCTCTTATCTTTCTCACTATATTCTTCTAAAACTTTTCTTACTTCTTTATTTGGTGAACAATCATCTGAAATTATTAAGTTGAAGTTTTTATATGTTTGATTCAATATACTATCTATTTGTTCTTTTAAATATTCTATTTTTGTATTATATGTTGTTAATAAAATGTCTACTTTATCTTCCACTATCATTTCCTCCAAAAACATTATACACTTAATTAATATATTAATCAACATTTATATTTCTTTACAAGAGGGTTCTTGGAATTTCTCCTAAATAGTACCTAAAATTAATAAAGATTTTGTTCATTCCATTCAAAAAGAAGTTGTA
>CANPFO010000012.1 GCA_947573555.1 uncultured Clostridium sp.
ATTAATTTTAGGTACTATTAAGAAGAATTCCAAGAAACCAATTGTAATAAAATACCGAAACTTAAATTTAATTTGTATGTTTAAAAAATCACAAAAATAATTGCTAATATAAGAATTTTCAAAAATATATTACGTAAAAATCCAAAATTAATACACTTTATTCCCAAATCATTTAATTCATCATATTTGCATAATAATCTAGTAATTTCATCTTGGCTAGAAATATTTAATTTCTGCATATATTCTTTAGCCAAAAATCTAGCTTTTATCATAGCATCCATTTCCAAATAAGTTCTAACTGCATAGTACACTAAACCAAACAGTAGTAAAATTAATAAAAATAATAATTTATTAGGTAAAACTTTAAATATCGCTAAAACACATGTAACTAAAAAATAAGCTAAGTATATATTTGAAAAAATAAAATTAAACCATAATAATTTCTTACTTTGTATAGAATGTAGGCATTCATGAGCAATAGTCTGAATTCTAGTATAACTACTTTTCAAATCAGCAATAAATATCTTATTACTCATTATCAAGTACAATGTAGCATTAGAACTCTTATCTTCTTCTATATTAACACTCTCATTTTTTAATTTTTTCAAATAATATTTACAAATTTCTATATTTTCAGGATACTTTTCTGTAATTTTATCTAGTTCTTTATTTTCTCCTATTTCTTTCAACTTTTTTATATTTATATCAAATATATATCTTAATATTATATATAATATTCCTACAATTATTAATAAAATTATAAATTCCATAAATTACTCCTTACATTTTACTAATAATGTTATTTAAATAATCCAAATTTTATAGTTCAGCAGTGATACACAACTTGTGAAGATGTCTAATTAAATATTCTATTTTAAAACATCAATTACTGCATCTCCAATAATCTTATTAACATCAGCCAAAACAATATTAAATTTTGTTTCTGCTTCAAAAAATCTTTTAGCATCATCATTTTCTATAAGTTCAATATACAATTGTTGCATTCTCTTAGTTTTTTCCTCATCATTCTTTCCAGTCTGCATTGCAGTAATTTGAGCATCATAACGTGCAGCCTCAAACTCTTCAATTTTCTTTTTTAAATCTAATTTTAAATTTAATGTTTCTTTTGCCATTTTATAATTAACATATTCTTCAGATTGCTTTATTTCTTGTGCTAATTTATTAGCAGTATCATACACATTCATTTTAAACCTCCAAATTATATAATTCGTTAATATATAAACCATATATTAACGAACTCTTTAAATTAAGAAAACAACTTATATACTATTTGTTCCACTCATATCAGAATTTACTGGTCCTTCAATCTCAACTTTAGCATTTTTAGGACAAATATGAACCCAAGTATTTCCATCGTTTACATCTATTTCTTTTCCATTTAAATCTTCATATTTAGTCTGAGTATTTCTTGCTTCTTTTACACATTTTATTTTTATAGCTTTTCCATTTGTTATGTAATATCCATCAAACGTTCCGATATTAGTTAATCCTTGTCTTCCTTTATCTTCCTTATCAGCTAATGTATAATTATCACAAAATGTTATTATTATATTTTTTGTTGTAATGCTATTTCCTGTATCCCAATCAGTTTGAGCCTTATTTCTTGCATATCTTTTATATACTTGATTTTGTGTATCATATTCATATTTTACCTTTTGAAGTGTTGAATGTGGTATTGTAATAGTTGTTGCTCCTTGACCATCTTCCAATACAACTTCATCTGTAACATAATTTAATACACTATCTTTATTAGATGTTGTTTTATATCCTTTATTTTCTGCTGCTTTCAACAATGCATTTGTACTTGTTACTGCATTATGTGGTTGTTGCTTATCTTTCACTCTCCAAAATATTGATGAGTTTTCTGATATACCATTTATATTATCTATACTATATTTTGGTATATCACTTTGAGCAAGTGGACTCCATCCAAAATGTGCATAAATTGCATCATTTTCCATTACATAATCTAAGAAATAGTGTCTTGCACTTCTAACTGGTCCTATTTTGTCCAAGTTTACCCCTTTAAATAATGCCATTAAACGTGTTTCTCCGCCTTCAACTATTATCTCATATACCATGTAAGCTTTATTAAGTCCTGCGTGTGGCCATGCTTTATTATTATTATCTATCATTACTGCTATTGGTCTATCTTTTCCTTTAAATATTTCTACTTCTTTTTTATCAACTATTGTTGTTAAAACATTTTCTGGCTGATTTTTGGAATCTTCTTGCTTTGAATTTTTAGTAGCTTCTTTATCTTTAAAAATTTTATACGATATCATTCCACCAGCACATAATATTAATATAATTAACACCAATATCAATATTTTAGTTCCTTTATTTTCCATATATTAAACCTTTCATAATTATCTTGTAATTTTTAAAGCTTCAAGTATTTTTTCTTCTTTAGGTCTCATTATCTTTTTATCTTCTTCTTCAATATGATCATATCCCATCAAGTGGTAAAATCCGTGTACTATCATATAACTTAATTCTCTCTCAAAACTATGCCCATATTCTTCTGCTTGTTCTTTAACTTTCTCAACTGAAATTACTATATCTCCTAAAACATCTTCAAATAAAAAACTGTTATTCTTTATTTTTTCATCTAACTCTTTTTTTTCAAACATTGGAAATGATAATACATCTGTTGGCTTATCAATTTCTCTATATTTATTGTTAATTTCTTTTATCTTACTTGGTGTTGTTAATGTTATTGTCATTACCAATTTTGAATCTAGTAATCTTTCTTCTTCAAAACATTTATATACTACTTTTTCTATAATTTCCTCATATCTTTCATTTGATTCTATATCTACATACTCAACTTCGTACATTATGCTACCACCCTATTTTCTTTATTTATTGTTCCAGTAAATTTTCCACTTGATATATATCTATTTTTTAATTCTTTAATTGCTCCATAATCTACTAATTTTCTTTTATAGTATGTATTCAACTTTGAATAATCAACTTTTGTATTTTGTATTTTCTTCATATCATTTTTTATAAATAGTATTTCTTTTTGCCTTATATATTCAACAAAATCAACCTCTTTAAGTTTAGAAATCATCTTATACTTGTCCCAATATTTTTTATAGCTATCTCTTTCTTTCATGTTATCCCAATAAACTTTTGTTGATAATAATCTTACATTATAATCTTCTATTAAATTTATTAACATTTCATATGCTTTTTCTCTCTTTGCAGCCATTTTGGTATCTTGTACTAAAACCCTTGCATCTGCTAACAATTTTTCATAACATTGTTCAGCAACAATTAATGGTATACTGTGTGTAAATAATTTTCTGCTTAATCCTAGCAATATCATATTTTTTTCAATGTTATCTTTTGTATCTAATTTTCCAACTGTATAACTTTGGAATTTATCATAATCATTTACCACATCTTTAAATTCATCTTGAGTACCTATATTCATCTTTAATGTTAATATATTTTGAATATATTCCTCTAATGTATAGAATATTTTTACATATATCCATTCTTTTGATGAATCATATATATTAGTTGTATCTGCTAATTTAATCGAATAATTTTTTAATATAGCTTTATATAAGGAATCCATCTTAGATACATAAAATTTATTGTATTTTTCTTGTACTTTATCCTTATTTAATATATCTACATTTTCTTTATCTAATTCTATCAAATATTTTTGTTTTCTATATTTATAATCCATATACTCTTTTTCTTTTAAACTTGTTACTTCATAATATCTAGATAATGCATCTTTTTCAAATTCTGTTGCAGTATTATTTTTTACCTTTTTATAAATAGATTCCATTACATATTTATCCAATGCTTCTAAATATAATGTATATGCTTCTTCATATTTCTTTTCTAGTTCTTCATTATTATAATCTTCTGTATCTTTCGCATAATTTTGATATGCTTTTATTAAATTGTTTCTTTTAATAGTTATTATCATTCCATTAATGCCAATTTTAGTTGGCATTAATAATTTATTTAATGTTTTTGTTATTTTGTTAAAAAATGTTGTATTTGCTCCAGTTATTTTTAGGCTTTTTTCTTCCATTATAAATCATCCTTTCAAAAAACTATTTTCTCATTTGTCCCTACATCTTCTAATACTTCATATGTTACACAAACTTCAATTCCATTCTCTTTTTCATATGTATTGATGATTTTATTTACAATTTTATCTTTATCTTCTATTTCTTCATCCAATTCATCCTGTAACTCTTGTATCCCTAATTGTTTTGCCTCTTCGATTGTATATTTCCTTGATTTTTCTTCTATCTCTGTATTAACAGTTTTTATTAGGGAAATTGGTAAATAAAAATCCGAAAATATTTTAAATTTATTTTCTGTGTCTATTGTATCATAAATTTTAAATTTTGAAAGTCTTTTTGACAAATTTATTTCAAAATTATTAATTTTAACCTTATATTTCTTTTCAACGTTCCCCGTTTCTATTCTTTCCGTAGAATCATAAGCAATTAGTTTCTTTTTCGTATGCCATATTTTTGCTTCTATTTCTCCCTTTGCATGTACATATCTTATGCCAGTATACTTTCCTTCCATCCAGCCATTTATTAATGTAGTTCCTATATCAATTGTATCACCAACTTTAACAGCCATTGTTCCATTTTGAGCACTTATTTTTGTAATTACACCTTTTTTATCTGAAACAATATTACAATAATCTTGTTCATCAATAATATCTGGTTTTGCCGTTGACTTAACCACCCTTACAATTGCATTAGTACCATTAATATTTATCCCAATCCATGCAATATCATCTCTATTTAGTCTAATCTTATTTATTACTTCCTTTGTATTAATTTTAGATTTCAATTTTCCAATTGTTAAACCACTATCTACTACATCTGAATATAAATTTTCCATTTGTTGTCCATTTTCTACTATTATATCTATATTCCATATAAAATTCGAAAATATTCCTAAAAGAACAATTATAAATATTAAAAATACAAAAAAAATCTTTCTCTTTCTATACTTATTAAATATGAATGGCAATCCTTTTTTCCTTAATATTTTAATCTTGCACTTCGTCTTTTTAGCAACCTTAGCAACCTCTCTTAAATCTGATATGCCTATATTTGCTTCTAACCTCACGTTTTTTTCTCTTTTTAAATTCCATATAGCTATTTTATTATTCCTACATATATTTATAAATCTTTCTATATAATAGCCTTCGACTGATATTCGTATATATCCAATTATATAATTAAATAAGATTTTAATTAACATATTTTTTTCCTTTCAAATTTTTTCTTGTAAGCCTAAATTAGTAATATAGTAAAATAAAGTGATGCGCAGTTTGGGAGGACACATATTCATATAGATTAGCTAGATTAACGTTTGTACATATGAAAATTTTATATTTTACTTATATGATAAGTCCGACCAGCAAAGAACGATATTTTACTATATTACTAATTTAGGCATCCCAATCAAATAAAAATAATCACTCAAAATTTCTTTCTATGTCAACACTCTCAACTTTACCTATCACCTTTATATCATCATTTGTCATATTCTCTAATTTAAGTTCATATCCATTTATATTTATAATTCCTAAAGAAGTATTTATTCTAATATAATAGTCTTCATACTCTAATATACCTTTAAAATTTTCTATTATCATCTCATTAAATCCAGTTATTGTTATCTTAGGTATATCTGAATACACTTCTTGAGGCATTTCTAAAATTCTATTTAATTTAGACATAGCTCTTTTCTTTTTACTCATAATCTAATCCCTTCATTTAAAAATACGGACAAAAAGTTCATCCTTTTAATTACATTTATTTAAATTCATCTAAAGATTTAAACTCATATCCCATATTTCTTATTTCTTTTATAATATCGCCTAATATATCTGTATTTGTTTTTGAATTTCCGTGCAACAACATAATTTCTCCATTATGCACATTATTTAATATTTTTTGCTTTGCCTGTACTGGATCTGGCTGATTATCTTCTTTCCAATCTTCATATGCAAAAGACCACATTACTGCTTTATATGCAAGTGAATTTATCACATTTAATGTTCGTTCACTAAATTCTCCCATTGGAGGTCTTAAATATTTCATTTCATATTGAAATTTATCATATATCACTTTATGCAAATTCATTATTTCTGAAGTTATTTGTTCATCTGTTAATGATGGCATACTTTTATGATTTACTGTATGATTTCCCACAATGTGACCTTCTTGAATCATTTGTTTTACTAAATCAGGTTGTGTATTTAAAAAGTGAGCAGTTATAAAAAAAGTCGCCTTTACATTATTTTCTTTCAAAGTTGATAATAATTGGGGTGTATATCCTGCTTCATATCCTTCATCAAATGTTAAATATATATATTTATCTGTATCATTTCCTATAGCAATTCCTTTATTTTCTTCTAATACTTTTCTATTTTCATTTCCTAAATCTGGTTGCTTATGATTATCATTTCTTTTAATTCCCCACCCTATTTTTTTATTACTCAAATTTGTGGAAGCTGTCATAATTGTATCTTCATTTTTATTTGTTGAAATTGTTGATATTGAAAATACTAATATTATTAATAAAAAAAATCCTGCAATCTCTATTTTTTTATTGATTTTCATTTAATATCTCTCCTTCTTATTTTTTATACTTAATATTTATGAAGATTTTAAAAATATATAACAATAAAATATTCTATAGTTTTATATCTTCTAAATTTCGACAAGCTCTATTAATAAATTAGCAGTAATAACTTTACTTGCAAATACTATTAATATTAATATTTTTACCTTTTGGATAATTTTGTAATTTTCCTATTGACAACCTTTTCTTTTTAGATTATATTGTTGTTGTTGTTATTACTGGAAAAAAAAGGAAATATCTCATTTCCTGTCGTTTTTTATTTTATAGGAGGATATTTTATGTTGAATTTTGTTATTTGCGATGATAATTTAAATATTTTAGATAGATTTTCAAAAATCTTAGAAAGTATTTTTATCCAACATAACTTTGATGCACAAATAGGTTTAAAAACTAGTGAAGTAGATGAATTATTAAATTATATAGATGAAAATAAAACTGATGTCTTAATTTTAGATATAAACTTAAAATCTAATCAATCTGGTCTAGAAATTGCATCTAAAGTGAGAGAAAAACATAAAGATACTTACTTTATTTTTACTACTGCTCATCTAGAATATGCTATGATTGCTTATAAATTTAAAACTTTTGATTATTTAGCAAAACCAGTAACATTTGATAGACTTGAAGAGACTATTGTTCGATTATTTGAAGATATTAATGGATCACCTAAGAAATATATTAAAATTGATAATAAAAATACATTTATAGATGCTGCTGAAATTTTATATATAAAACGTGATGGTATGAAACTAATCTTTCATACTAAGAAGCGCAATTATGAAACTTATAGTTCTTTTAATAAAATTCAAGTTTGTTTACCTTCTTATTTTATGAGAATTCATAAATCTTTTATTGTTAATATTCATAACATTGTAAATTTAGATTCTGTATCAAGTATAGTTGATTTTGATGATAGCTCTACTTGCGATATAGGTCCTAAATATAAAAAAGATTTTATAGAGGAGGTGAAAAAACATGGACATCTTAAATAATATATGGAATGTTATTAGTACACCCAATATGGATCTTGTAAATATTCTTTGTGTATTTTTGATTTTTATAGAAGCTCCATTAACATTTTACTTTATAAGTACAATCTTTAAATTTACTTATACTAAGAAGCAAAAATATATTTATATAACACTTTCTGCACTTATAACAATAATAAACAAATTTATTATTCCAAATCCATTTAATATTATTTTGAATTATCTTATGAATATATTTATTATATACTTTATTTTTAGATTAAGTTTTATAAAAACATTTATAGCTTCTATATCACCTAGTATAGTATTTATGCTATTAGAAAATTTATATCTTAATCCATATATATCTATATTAAAAATATCTTATATAGAAGCTCAAACAATTCCTATTTATAGAATTCCATTTTCTTTTCTAATGTATTTATCAGTATTTATTCTTACTACAATTTTTAAATATAAAAATTTAGTAATAGATATATTAGATGATATTGATAAGAAAAATAAAGTTATAATTTTTCTTAATCTTATATTTGGATTTATATGTTTAATATTCCAAGTAATTTTAACTGCAACTTATTTAGATATTCTTTCAATACAGTATTCATTTTTTAATTTTATATGTTTGCTAATTTATTTCTCTATAAGTATTTATAGTTTAACTAGAGTATCTAAATTAGTTGCTACAACTCAAAAATTAGAAAGTGCAGAAGAATATAATAATACATTACATATTTTACATGATAGTGTTAGAGGTTTTAAACATGATTTTGATAATATTGTTACAACAATTGGTGGATATATAAAAACAGAAGATATAGAAGGATTAAAAAGTTATTATTCTGAATTAGTAGTTGATTGTACGAAAGTTAATAATTTATATGTTTTGAATCCAGATATTATAAATAATCCTGGTATATATAATCTACTTACTACAAAATACAATAAAGCTGAAGAAAAAGGAATAAATGTTAGTATAACTTTCTTACTAGATTTAAATAATTTGCATATGAAAATTTATGACTTTGCTAAAGTTTTAGGTATATTATTAGACAATGCTATTGAAGCTGCTTCTGAATGTGATGAAAAAGAATTAAACATTGTATTTAGAAATGATTGTAACAATAATAGAAATATAATATTAATTGAAAATACTTATTTAGATAAAAATATAGATACTGAAAACATATTCAATAAAGGATTTACTGGAAAAGAAAATCATACTGGTTTAGGATTATGGGAAGTTAGACAAATTCTTAGTAAAAGCAATAATATTAATTTACACACAACTAAGGATGAACAATATTTCTCTCAACAATTAGAAATATATTATTAATCTTAACCACTAAAAAAGAACAGTTAAACTGTTCTTTTTTAGTGGATTGTTTATAATAACATTAAAGTATATTATGTTTAAGTATAAGTATTGTCGATTACTTACACTTAAATTTAAAAACTATTTAAAAATTAATCTTTTTTTACTAAGCTAGCTGGCATTTTTGGTTGATGCATTGTACACCACATTACACAAGCTGTATTAGTAGATTTAGCATATTTTTCTGCTACTTTTGCTAATAATTTTAACATAAAGCTTTTCCTCCTTTGCTTATATATAATACAAAAATATATCCGGATTATATTTTTTATATTATTTCAGTTTAATTTGAAGCATTTTCATATACTTCATAGCCATATTTACTTTTCGTGATTCTATAAGCGAATTTTGTAATCATAAAAGTTTGAGCAATATAACTAAAAATTATTATATTTGAAATTAAATTATTCTTTATAAAAAATGCTACTAAAAGCCCTGATACAAAAAATATGTAAGACAAAACTTGTTTCTGTTTCCTTATTTTTTTGCTTAATACAGGAACATCTTCTGTATCTGCTGGTGCATAAAGTTTTATCATAATCATTCCAAATATAGTTGTTGCAATAATAAAAATATCTTTAGTTATATCATCCAAAACTAAATTCTTTGCCAAAACTGCTACTCCACAATAAAATGTACAAGTTGTTACTATACACCCTATATGTGTTCTTAAGTGAAATCCTCCTGAAAAAGTTCTATATGGCAATACAATAAGAAATGTAATTAATGATAATTGAAAAACTCCTAATAAATATGCTATTACTAACATTAGTATAACTTTAGGAACTTCTCCTAAAATTATCTGTAGTCCATAATTTATTATTTCAGCTCTCTCTTCATCAATATCTGGCATTTCTTTTCTAATTTTGTTAGTCAGAGAGTTTGTGATCTTATCTATCAATGTTCTCACCTCTCTTCTTGTTTTGTCTGAAAATATATTACCACTATATTATTGAAATATATTTTTTCTTTTACAAAACAGTCAAATTCGTTTATATTATTTCACTTTTTATGATTCGTAAAACTTTATAGCAGTTTTATAAAATTCCTTTAACATTTATAAAAAAATAAAGTTATAAAAAAGCCTTATACCTTTTTAATAACTTCATATGTTAAATCTAATATATTTATTTAAAATCTCTAATATCCTTTAAAATACACCAAGTTCCAACACTATCTGGTAAATCTGTAAACACCATTTCCTCTTTAGTTATAGGATGTTGTATAGTCAACTCATAAGCCCATAAAGCAATTTGTTTTCCTTGACCTCTAGTACCATACTTTTGATCACCAAATATACTATGTCCAAAATTAGACAATTGAACTCTAATCTGATGATGTCTTCCTGTATGTAAATTTATTTTCAGCAAGCTTAAATCTTTTACCTCATTATAAACTAATAACTCATAATCTAGCTTTGCTAACTTTGCATTCTTTTTGCCTTTATCTACAACCTTACTTATATTATTTCTCTCATCTTTGTATAAATAATCCTCCAAAGCTCCGCTTCTTAATATTTACGTTTCCATCAACAACCACTAAATATTTTTTCTTAAAAATTTTATCTCTTACTTGCTCACTAAGCCTACT
Source organism: uncultured Clostridium sp. (assembly GCA_947573555.1). Taxonomy (GTDB): domain Bacteria; phylum Bacillota; class Clostridia; order TANB77; family CAG-508; genus CAG-269. The sequence goes on from CANPFO010000012.1 coordinate 10,621, forward strand.
TGCAGCCTTTGATGTTTTTGCAAAAATCATAACACCACCAACAGGTCTATCTAGTCTATGAATTAACCCCAAATAAACATTACCTGGTTTATTATACTTATCTTTAATATATTGCTTAACCATTGTAAGCATATCTATATCACCAGTTTTATCTGATTGAGATGGAATATTAGGAACTTTTTCTACAACTATTATATGATTATCTTCATAAATTACTTTCAAATTTTGCATTTCTTTCTCCTTTTGTGACAAGGGGGTCAGCCGAAATTTGTCTCATCTATTTGCCACTTTTTGTCACATTTTGATACTATATTATTATTTTCAACAATTTTCGATATAAAAATGAGACAAATATTACCTGACCCCACTGTCACACTTTTCCCATCTACCATATATACCACATGGTAAAACAAGCTTTGAATTTTCCATTGGTATTCCTATTTCGCCAGATTCTAATCTTCCTTTATATCTTTTTCCTACTGTTAAATTTAAAATATCTTGTAATACTTTACTTGATATTCCAGTTGTATATGAATTTATCAAGAAAAATAATGGATTATCTGATAAAACTTTTGTACATAAATCTACCAAGTCATAAATATTGTTTTCAAATTGCCACACTTCTCCATTTGCACCTCTTCCATAAGATGGTGGATCCATTATTATGGCATCATATTTATTACCTCTTCGTATTTCTCTATTTACAAATTTAACAACATCATCAACTATAAATCTTACTGGTCTATTTTGTAATCCTGAACTTTCAATATTCTCTTTTGCCCAAGTTGTCATTCCTTTTGAACTATCTACATGACATACTGATGCTCCTGCATAGCTACAAGCTACTGTTGCCCCTCCTGTATATGCAAATAAATTTAAAACTTTTATTTCTCTTTTTTCAGATTTTATCTTATTTATCATCCAGTCCCAATTAACTGCTTGTTCTGGAAATAGTCCTGTATGCTTAAAGCCCATTGGCTTTATATTAAATGTCAAATCTTTATATTTTATTTGCCATTGATTTGGCATTTTCTTGTTAAACTCCCATGACCCTCCGCCCGAACTGCTTCTATGATATGTTGCATTTATCTCTTTCCATTTATTCGGAAAGCTTTTTTCTTTCCATATAATTTGCGGATCTGGTCTCGAAAGTATAATATCTCCCCATTTTTCTAGTTTTTGACCATCTGCCATATCTAATATTTTATAATCATTCCATTCATTTGCTAATTTCATAACTTTCTCCTCTTTTTTTAGAATAATTATATTTTATCATATTTTATTTGCTTTTTAAATAGATATTTTATTTAAGTTAAAAATTATATTATAAACTTAAAAGCTTTCTAAAATTCTCATAAAACTAAAAATCAAGTAAAAATTAATTCCAGCTAATGCAACAAAGCAAGAAAAAACTAAAGAAATAAATTTATTTTTTCTAATAAATTTACACATTCTATCTTTCCATTTATCTTTAGGAATCTCCAACTTGTCCAGCTTTGCATCATACCTAACATTAAATACATTTTCCATTCTTTTCCCCTCCACTTATAATATATATGCAAATATTTTTAAAATATTCCTAATCTAAATTTTTTAGTTTTGATATTTTTTATTGTTAAATATATTATTTAATGTTATAATTTTCTCAAATAATAAAAGGAAGGTGTAAAAATGTTAAAAAATAAAGAACTTTTAAAAAATATATTAATAATTATTCTAATTTCAATTATTAGTGGTATACTACTTTTTTTCCAGACAAAAAAAGTAGGACTTCACGAAGATGAAGGCTACACACTCTCTTCTTCTGTAAGTAATATTAATGGACTTATGTCACAATACGTCCAAAGTGATCATCCTATATGGCTATCTCGCTCTTATGTAACAGACTATATGACTCTAAAACCTATAAATTACTTCAATTTAGCATCTGTTTATATAAATCAAGCTTGGGATAATCATCCTCCTGTATTCTATACTTTTGTACATTTCTCTACTATATTATTTGGAGGTTCATTTTCATTATACAGTGTATTTGTTGTAAATATAATAGCATTTATTTTAAGTTGCTTTACCATAAAAAAAATCCTAAAATTATTAGATAAAGAAAATCTATCCTTTGGAGCAATCTTATTTTATGGACTTTCTATGGGAACAATATCTATGGTCCTATTTCAAAGAATGTATATGTTATTAACGTTTTTTGTCTTATTATATTTCTACCTAACATTAAAAATATACAAAAATGACTTCAAAATAGATAAAAAAATGTCCATATATTTAGGACTAACAACTGTTTTAGGATTCCTTACTCAATACTTTTTTGCAGTCTTTGCAGTTTTTGTATTTCTAATAATGTTAATAAAAATGATAAAAGATAAACAAAATAAATCAATTATACAAAAATATGTTGTGAATCATATTATATATGCAGTTATAGGAATCTTATTATTTGTACCTTGCATAAAACATTTACTATTCTCAAGTAGAGGTCTATCAAATTTAGGCAACACTGGATATTTAGAACATTTTTGGCAATATATAAAACACTTGGCTTATGCTTTTTCTATAAATGAAAATAATACTGCATTAATAATTACAATACTAATTTTATTTGCTATTTGTATAGCCTATTTATTTAAAAAAAGTAAAGAAAAAACAATTATTGCTATGTTTACTATACCAAGTATATTCTTCTTCATAATATCAGTAAAAATGACATCATTTCAAGAATTAAGATACATAATGCCAATTATACCATTCATAGCAATTACATTTATTTTGATACTAGATACTTTATTAGAAAAAATAAAATACAAAAATATTATAATTACTATAATATCATTGATTTTAGTATCTATTGGTTTAATATTCTCAGAACCTATATTTTTATATTCAGACTATGAAAAGTGTTTAGAAATTGCAGAAGAAAATAAAGATAAATCTTTTATATATGTTTATGATAACTTTTTTAACCACATGCAAAGTGTACCTGAAATGATGATTTATGAAAAAACTTTAATTATTAATATGTTTAATGATGAATTGCAATACATTATTAATGATGATAATTTAAATAATGAAGATTCTTTTGTATTGTGTATAAAAAATTATCTAGATAATAATTTTGTTATTGACGAAATCAAAAATAATACTGATTTTAAAAATGTAAAACAAATTTATGAAGCACCTAATTCTCGCTATGAAGTAGGAAATAACTTATATTTAGTTTCAAGGGACGGTTCTAAATGGACAAAATGACCAAAAAGGGACAGATTTAAAATCTGTCCCTTTTTGGTCATTTTGTCCATTTAGAACCGTCCCTTATTTCTTCTGCTATCTTTCCTGTAATTCCTTTTACATTCATCAATTCTTCCTTCGAAGCTTGCTTTATCTTCTCTACACTTCCAAAATATTTTATTAAAGCTTTCTTCTTCACCTCGCCAATTCCTTCTATTTCATCTAATTCTGAATGTGTGATTGATTTTTCCCTCAATTTTCTGTGATAGCTAATTGCAGTATCATGAACTGTATCTTGAAACTTTGTTATCAAATTCATTAAATTTTCTGATATCCCAATCTCTTTTCTATTTTCATCTATTAATGCTCTTGTTTGATGTTTGTCATTTTTTACCATTCCAAACACTTTTATATCCAGTCCATCGTACTTATTTATAGCATTTTTTATAGCCCTTATTTGAGTTATTCCTCCATCTGCAAATATTACATCTGGCAATTTACCAAAACCCTTCCCTTCATTTTCTATTGAGTGTGCAAGCCTTCTAGTTACCACTTCTTCCATACATTTAGGGTCATCTTGTGTAAATACATTTTTAATTTTAAATCTTCTTGACAAATTCTTCTTTATTACACCATCTTGCATTACACACATCCCTGCAACCATATATTGGCCTGAAATATTTGATATATCAAATGTTTCTATCTTTCTTGGTAATTTGTCCATTCTCAAAACTTCTTTTAATTCTGTTAAAATTTCTGACTTATCCTTTTCTTTATTTTCTAATGTAACCTTACTATTCATCTCCGCCATCTCCACAAATCTTAGCTTTTCGCCCTTTTTAGGGCTCTTTAATTCCACTTTTTTACCTGAAATTGTGGATAACCATTGTTCTATTATGTGCTTTTCAGGCAGTTCTTCCCTTATCATTATTTTACTTGGTATATTTGGATTATCTAAATAATACTGTTTTATAAATCCTGACAAGATTTCTGAATTTTCCATATCTTTAAGTTCCTTAAAAAAGTAGTGCTCTCTTCCTATCATTTTACTTCCACGTACAAAGAAAATCTCTATACATACTTCCAATTCTGATTTATATAATCCTATTACATCAATATTATTCTCTGTCATATTAGATACTTTTTGTTTTGTAGAAACTCTTTCAATTGCCATCTTTCTATCTCTTAACTCTGCCGCCTTCTCAAACTCCAAATTTTGTGACGCCTCATTCATTTGCTTATCTAACTCTTTTATAATTTTCTCTGTCTTTCCTTCTAGTAAATCTATTATTTCATCAATTTGCTTTTTATACTCTTCCTTTGTAACATACCCCACACAAGGTGCCAAACATCTTTTTATATGATAATTTAAACAAGCTCTTGTCGTTGATTTAAAATTCTTACATTGACGTATTTTATATCTCTGTTTTATAAAATCAAGCATCTCCTTAGCTGCCCCTGGATTCGCATACGGTCCAAAATACTTTGCTCCATCTTTTAAAAGTTTTCTTGTAATTATTACATTAGGATAATCTGATTTTACATCTATTTTTATGTATGGATATGTTTTATCGTCTTTTAATAAAACATTAAATTTGGGACGGTTCTTTTTTATAAGATTACATTCTAAAATCAATGCCTCAGCCTCATTATCCACCACTATATATTCAAAATGGTCAATTAAACTTACCATCTTTTTAATTCTCTCTGTTTTATTAGTCTTTCTAAAATATGACCTAACCCTATTTTTTAGAGAAACTGCCTTCCCTACATAAATAATATTATCATCTTTGTCTCTCATTACGTATACACCAGGTTTTCCTGGTAATTTTTTTAATTCTTCTTCTATATTAAACATTTTATATCCCTTCACTTTAGTTATTATATACTATTTGTATGTTTGTAAGCAATATATTTTAAAATTTGTGCCAGAGGGGGCGTCCCTTTTTGGCACACATTAAATTAGAAACTTTTACTTAATATTAAAAATGTGCCAAAAAGGGACGCCCCCTCTGGCACAAAAGCTTAAGCATCTATATAACCAATATATGGTAAATTTCTTAAATTTTCATCATAATCTAATCCATATCCTACAACAAATTTATCATCAATTTTAAATCCAATGTAATCTACATCTAGCTCTATTACTCTTCTTGAAGGCTTGCTTAATAAAGTTGCTATTTTTATACTGTTGGGATTTTTCTCTTTTAATAATTTTAATAAAAAGTCTAGTGTTCTTCCTGTGTCTACAATATCTTCTACTATTATTACATCTTTTCCTTCAATACTATTTTTAATATCTTTATGCAATGTAACTGTTCCTGTACTTTCTGTGCCTTTATAACTTGAAACTTCTATAAATTCAAATATTACGTTATTCTTTACTCTTTTAGCTAATTCCCACATAAATGGAACTGAGCCTTTTAATATTCCTAAAAATACTATTTCTTTTCCTTTATAGTCTTCTTCTATCTCTTTTGATATCTCTTCAATTCTCTTTTCTATTCTAGATTTGTTTATTAATACATTTATGTTTTGCATTTTTTAATTTTCTCCCCCTTTATTTATTATTTTATTATTATATAATACATTTAAAGGTATTTCAATATTCAAATCTTTTAAATTTCGGTGTTATTTAAGATTGCGATTAGTTTTTTTCTTATTGGATGCCTTATGACCGTTTTCAATCTATCAGAATTACACCTTCTTGGATCACTTAAATAGATTTCATGATGGAATCTATTATCAGTAATATCTAGCTCATATCCATTTTCTATCACATATTCATGCATCATGCTAATAGTTGTAGGCTCATTATCATAAGGACCTATATGCATACATTGAACACAAACTCCCTCATCATAGCTGAAAAATTCTACTTTGGAAAAGTCTTGTTTTTTCTTATTAGTCGCTTCCTTTATAGCCCATTCAAAATCTTCTTCTGTTACAAAGTCTGGTAATCTAATAATTGAGATAAAATTAAATTTATCTTTATTTTTATAGTCTATACCATTTCTATTTCCTTCTTGCCACCAGAAACCTTCAAGTGGTGGAACTACATATTGAAAGTATCCATTTATTTTATGTGTTCCTTTATAACTCATTTTTATAGTAAACGCAATAGCATACAATAATCCTATTGAATCTTTATATTCACTATTCTCATCATTTGGGTTCCCTTTACCTCTAACTGCAATATAATTCATTTTAGGAATTTTTACAATATTAGGTTTATTTTTTGGCATATAAAATTCCTTATATTCTTTTTTATAATCAAAAGCCATTTTACATTTTCCTTTCTAATTGTTCCTAATAACTTCTAATAATCTATTGCAATATAAATATGAATCTCTTGTTTTTGCATATCTTCTGAATTGTTTTGATATTCTTCAAAGTCACATGTGTATTTTCTGTTTAAATTCATATTCCATATTTCTTGCCACGCATGTCCTACCGAATTTTGGACGTCTCCTATTATAACAAATTTAGCATATTTTCCTTTTGGAATAACAATATTCACTACATCTTCATTTTCTTCTACTTTTTGACTAACTTGTGTTCCTGCCATAAATATATAAGGTTTAGTATAATCTCCTTCATATTCTGTATATAATCCTATTGTTTTATTATTTACCTTATTGGGTATCTTTTCGTAAATTCCATCTGCAAACAATTTTTTCCAAGTCCTTCCTATATCTTGCATAGATTTGCCGTTTTGATTAGTTGTTTCAATTTTAATTCCTGAAACAACCCTTTCTTCTAATTCTACAATTTCATACTCCATAATATATACCTCCTAATAGAAGTATATAACACCTAACTTGACAGCTGTATGTCATATTATAAATAATTTTTTAAAATTTTTTCTAACTTGCATTTTATAATATATTTAGCACTATCTGGTGATAGCACCTTTATATATTCTCCAAAAGATAAAATATATCCATATACCCATTCATTCTCTGGATATTCTACTTTCACAATAAAGTTTCCATTTTCTTTTTTAGATATTTGTGTACTTTCAAATTCATCATATACTCTATAAGCCATTTCTTTACTTATTTCTAATTCAAGTAATATACTCTTAAAATTATGATTGGTTCTTTTATTTTCTTTTGGTAGTTCTCTTTCGTAATGTTCTTCTAATATATTAATATCCTTAATTCTAGAAATTTTGAAAATTCTATAATCTTCTTTTTGCTTACAATAACTTATTAAATACCATGATTTATCCTTAAACCATATTTGCAAAGGTTCTACAATTCTTTTTGATTGATTTCCATCAGAATTATAATATGTAAACTCCATCTGTTTCTTGCTTAATATAGCTTTTTTTATAATTTCAAACCTTTCTTGTTGTGTATCATCTTTTCCCCAATTTGAAAAATCTATTTTAATCCAATCATTTATTTTTTTATTAAACAGTATACTTAATTTTCTTAAGATATCTTTTTCGTCTTGTCCAGCTACTTTTCTCATTCCCTGCAATGCAAACAAAATCTGGTTTTGTTCTTCTTCTGAAAGAATAGTTTTATTTAGTACAAATTCGTCTAAAAGTCCTATTCCACCATCTTTTCCCTTACTTGCATAAATTGGTATATTTGCTGCACATAATGTTTCTATATCTCTATATATAGTTCTAGTTGATACCTCGAATTTATCTGCTAGCTCTTTTGCCGTAGTTTTATTTTTCTGCATTAATATATATATTATTTCAAATAATCTATTATTTATTTGCATAACTCCCTCCTACAATCATTTAATCGTTTTGTATAACTAGAATTTGTTTCTAAAAATAAAACATTATATAATATGTTTTCTATATCAATTCTATCATAAATATATTTAAAATAAAACTCATATATAAAATTAAATAAAGCTTGCACAAATTATACCTTTATAGTAATATAATAACATATAATTGAAATTGCATAAAAAATTAAAGAAGGGAGTTACAAAAGCGCCTGGGCCATAATTGGTTGACGAGGTCTAGAGTTATCGAAAAATTCGGCGGATGCTCTAGTGGCTATTACTTAAAGTCATTATTATTAATTAAAAACTAATAGTAATATTAGAACAGAAATTAATAAATTAAGTTTGCAAATTTCAATTCCAATATTTAATTTTAAGGAGGATTTAATATGTGTGGAATTGTAGGATACATAGGAACAAAAAAGGCTTGCCCTATTTTGATTTCTGGCCTTACCAGATTAGAATACAGAGGATATGACTCTGCTGGTATTTCAACAATCGAAAAAGATGGATTATCAATAATGAAAGATAAAGGAAGAGTTAAAAACTTATCAACTTTAGAAGGAATTGACAAATTAGAAGGAACAATTGGAATTGCACATACTAGATGGGCAACTCACGGAAAACCATCTAAAGAAAACTCTCATCCTCATCAAGATAATTCAAAAACATTTAGTGTAGTACACAATGGAATAATTGAAAATTATAATGAATTAAAAGATTTCTTAATTGAAAAAGATTATACTTTTTATTCTCAAACAGATACAGAAGTTATACCTAATTTAATTCATTACTATTTCTCAAAAGATGATAAAAATGATAATTTAAAATTTTTACGAGCAGTAAAAAATGCTTGTTCAGAACTAAAAGGAAGTTTTGCAATAGAAGTAATTTCAAAACTATATCCTAACAATATGATAGTTGTAAGAAAAGACAGTCCTTTAGTAATAGGAACTTGTGAAGATGAAAAATACTTATCTTCAGATATTCCAGCAATCCTTTCTTACACTAGAGACTTTTACCTTTTAGATGACTTAGAATTTGCTATGTTAACAACAGATAATGTTGATTTTTATAACATCAATTTAGAAAAAATTAAAAAAGAAACACAAAATATAGAATGGAACGCTTGTAGTGCTGAGAAAGACGGTTTTGATGATTTTATGCTTAAAGAAATTTATGAACAGCCAACAGCAATTAGAGAAACTATTGGTTCAAAAATCACATTAAATTCCAAATGCGAATTTGATGAACTAAATATTTCTAAAGAATATCTAAAAAACATAAACAAAATCTATATTGTTGCATGTGGTACAGCAATGCATGCTGGCTTAAGTGGAAAAAATGTTATTGAAAAACTATGTAGAATCCCAACAGAAGTAGATATAGCATCAGAATTCAGATATAGAAACCCTATTATAGACGAAAAAACACTATGTATTTTTATATCTCAATCTGGAGAAACTGCAGATACAATAGCAGCATTAAAGCTTTCAAAAAAAAGCGGTGCAAAAACACTTGCAATTACAAATGTTATTGGAAGTTCAATAACACGAGAAGCAGACTACTCTATTTACACACATGCAGGACCAGAAATAGCAGTAGCCTCAACCAAAGCATATACTTCTCAAGTTATGTTAATAACAATTTTAGCAATTTACTTTGCAGAAATCTTAGAAATATCTGACACAGACTATTTAAAAAATCTAAAATCTGAAATATTAGAATTACCAAAAAAAATCGAAGAAACTTTAAAATGCAATGAACAAATCAAAAGCTTCGCAAAACAAATCTATCAAGAAAAAGACGTATTTTTCTTAGGCAGAGGTATTGATGAAAATGTAGCCAAAGAAGGTTCTTTAAAACTAAAAGAAATATCATATATACATTCAGAAAGTTATGCTGCTGGAGAACTAAAACACGGTCCAATAGCTTTAATTGAAAATGGAATTACAGTAATTAGTATTTTAACAGATAAAGATTTAGTAAAAAAATCAATTAGTAACATTCAAGAAGTCATCACCCGTGGAGCCAAAACATTAGCCATTACTAATCAAAAAATAGATGAGAAAATGTTTAATGAAATAATAAAAATCCCTAAAACTAATAATCTAATTTCTCCTATCTTATCAATTATTCCCCTTCAATTACTAGCTTACTATATTTCTAAAGAAAAAGGGTTAGACGTTGATAAACCTAGAAACTTAGCAAAATCTGTTACAGTAGAATAATGTGCCAAAGGGGGCGTCCCTTTTTGGCACATTTTTAAAATCTTAGAAAAGGGGGAAAATATGATAAAATACTGATACAAAGGCTTAAATAAAATAGGAAAAAAGATATAAAGCAAAGAATTAAAAGAATAATATAGAAAGATTTTACAAGAAAAACAAAGATGAATTATGAAAGATTGATAAATTATATTACAAATAGTGTGCCAAAAAGGGACGACCCCTTTGGCACACTATATTAATAATTTTATTACAATTAAAACTACTACTCCAGGCAAACCCAACAATCCAACTAAAATACTAGTATAAATATTAAGTCCAATATGAAATCCAAAATATCCGCCTATTAAATTAATTAAGAATATTGCTAATCCACCTAAAACAGAATTCAATAGTAATTTTAAAATTTTTTTTATTGGTACAATAAACACTCTACCAAATATAAATAAAAAACAAATACATGCTAAATATGTAAGTAAATTTATATCCATATTAAACCTCACTTAAGTCTTTTTTCTTTACATTATTATGATTAAATATGGACAAATATACCTTTAATTTAACTAATTTCTTCTTCATATCTCAATTGACTTATTAAATCAATTGTTATTCCTCTAGCTTTTGCTAATTTTAACAAATAATCCAATTTGGCTTGATTAGCTTTAATTTGATAAACATAAAAGTCTACTAAGTCACTATCAGCAAATTCAAAGTTTTTATTATTACATTTTAATTCTTCCCTTGTGCTTATTATATTTCTAATTAGTTCTGATTCCTTATCTAACTCAGTTCTCTCTGTTACTAGTTGCTCTTTTATATATTCATTATTCATTTTTAACACTTCCAATTTTTACATTTTTTCATATTATATGCATATTTTAGGAATTTATTCTATTTGATATTACATTACTAGATATTTATATATAACAAAACCTAAAATATATATTAAAATTATGTAACTTTTTTTGCAAAAATACTTGTTTTTTTCGGCATTTTATAGGATAATATATATGTATAATTATAAAATTTACCAAATATATATATTAATAAAAAGGGGCATAAAATAATGAAAATAATAGATAATTTTTTGAAAAAATTAGGCACAAGCCGAAACACTTTCGCTACTTATATATTAACTCTATTAACTATATACTTTTCAGTTGATAGAATTGTAGAGTTTTTATTAATGGTCTTTAGTGGTGTTTCTTATTCATATTGGGGACCAATAAAATACACATTTGCATTGGCTTGTCCTATATTTGCATTTTTCTTATCTGGACCATCAGAATTTTCAAAAACCAAGAAAACTAAAGTATCACTATTCTATGTATATTTTATTGGTTTGAGTATTATAGCAATATCTATGTTTACACAATGGCTTAATATGGGAATGTGGATGTTACTAGTTCTCAATCCTGGGTATGTAGATTTAGTTACTGAATTCTCTGATTTAGTAAGACCTGCAATGACATCTTTAGCATTACTATTCCCTGCATTTACAGTACCTAAATTATTCAAATTCTTATACTTTGGTATTAATGATACAAAAGATATGGTTCGTTCTATATGGGATTATGGTGGAATAAATTTATCTGATAAAAGCATTGGACATGGACCATACACTTGTGAAATTTTCTTATGCCAAGACTATGAAACTGCAAAAATTATAACAATGCCTGAAGAATCTAGATATCAATCTACATTTGTATGCGGTGGTTCTGGTTCTGGAAAAACTTCATTAGTTTTTGAGCCTTTAATTGCTAGAGATTTAGATAGAAAGTTCTTTTTTAGAGAAGTTGCAAAGGAAATGGGATATACTGCCTTAAAATCTGGAATTGCCAATTTAAATGCACCTTATGACAATGATTACTTAAATACTAATTTTAATTTAAATATGTTAGTACCTACTCCAGGTAACGAAGATGTTTATAAAACTTATATGCAAAAAATGATTTTAGATGCATCTGGAAATATCACTTACAAAAATTGTGGTTTAACTGTACTATCCCCTGATAAGGAAATCTCAGACCATATGATTAGTGTATGTAAAAACTTCAATTTACCATATAATATAATAGATCCATCTGATAAAACTTCGATAGGATTAAATCCTTTTGTTTATGATGATGCAAATAAAATTGCTATTACAATTTCTTCTGTTTTACAAACAATGTTTGATATTGCAGTTAGTGAATCTCAAGAAACTTATAGAGAGGCAGTTATAATGCAAGCAATTGAAAATGTGGCCCTTTTGCTTAAAGAAATGTATCCAAAAATGAATGATGGCATGTTACCTAACTTAGAAGATATGCTAAAAATGTTTACAAACTTTGATTTAGTTGAAAAAATGTGCGAAATATTAGCACATGATGAAGATTTAAAAGAAAAATATAGCACACAATTATCTTATTTTAAAAAGAACTTTTATAAAAATGGTTCTAATAGAGACGAAACTGAAAAATATATTGATGTTGCTATTAGTCAATTAGATAAACTACTAAGATTACCTGGAGTAAAATCAATTTTATGTAACAGACATAGAAACATAAACTTTGATAAAATGCTTTCAAATGGAGAAATTACTTTTGTATGTACAAGAAGAGGTGATTTAGGAGCTTCTAGCCATAAAGCCTTTGGTTTATTCTTCTTAATTTCAATGCAAAATGCAGTATTAAGAAGACCTGGAAACGAAAAATCAAGAGTGCCAAACTTCTTATATGTAGATGAATTTCCTGACTTTATATGTAAAGCAACAGAACCTATATTTACAATGTATAGAAAATATAAAATTGGTACTACTATTTCAGCCCAAAACCTTGAGCAATTAGATTCTGCTGGTTCAAAACAAGGATTTAAGCAAACTATTTTATCAAATTGTGCTAATAAGATATTTACTGGTTCAGGAACTATTGATGAATTACAATGGTGGAGTGACGAATTTGGTACTCGTAGAGAATGGTCTTTTAATAATACTATAGACTTTAGTAAAAAAGAATATGATTCAAAACACGGTAATGTTGAATGGAAATTTGTACTTTACTTTAAACCTGGAAAACTTCAAACGCTTTCTCAAAAAGATTGTGCTTATAAAATTAAAGGTTCAAATGGTAAGCCAATGGTTGGTCAAGGTAGACTTAACTACTTAGATTCAAAATATAAAGAACCTAAGAAAATTAAAACTTTTGATTTTGGAAAGTATTCAAATAGTGTTACAACATATACTGAAAATAATAATGATTTACCAAAAAAAGATAAGTTTGATTTAAAAAATTTAAATTTCATTGATGAAAGAAATGAATATAATCCAGTAAATACAGATACAACAGATTCAAGTTACTTATTTAATAGTGAAGATGCTATTATTGTTAATTTAAAAAATAGAAAAGAGGAAAATAAGTAAAAAAAGAGGAATTAAAAGGAAAACCTTTTAATTCTTTTTTTTATTTGTGTTCAAATCCCTTTATTATATTAAAATATAGTAATGCGCAGTTTGGGAGGACAGAAATCTATATAGATAAGCTAGATTAACTTTTATATATTTGAGCAATTTATAAATATTTTATATGATAAGTCCGACCAGCAAAGAACGGAATTTTAATATAATAAAGGGATTTGAACACAAAAAAAGGAATTGGAAGATTTATCCTCCATTCCCCTATAACTCACTTTTTATAATGTTATTCCTATTAATTCTATAATTATTCCTGAAATAACACCTATTAAATATAGCAATCCTAATATTTTTACATTTTCCTTTATATCTTTATTAGTTTTAAACAATATGGCTAATCCAACTCCTGCACCAGTTAATAATCCTGCAATCATACTTCCTAGTGAAATAACATTTTCTAAATACAGATTAGTTATTATAACAGATGCTGCACAATTTGGTATTAAACCTATTAATGAAGAAATAATTGGTCCTATAAAAGGTTTGTTTAATATAAGCTCTGAAATCTTATCCTCCCCTATTAGATGAACTAATATATTAAGAGCAAATGAAATTAATATTATAAATAAAAATATATTTATAGTGTGTTTTAAAGCTGGTTTTAAAATACCATTTTCGTCACAGTGGCAATGTTCTTCTTCACAAATATGCCCTATTTCATCTTTTTTGTCTAAATTATTTTTACTAAATACTCTTATAGTAAAATCAATTAAAACTCCTGCTATTATTCCAATTACAACTTTTATAGCTAATATTTTTAAAATTACTATTGGTGGCACTGCTTCTGATATAAGTATTGGTAACATTTCATCAGATGTTGATAAATATACTGCAATTAGTGTTCCTAGTGTTATTACTCGTCCAGCATATAAATTTGTTGCTGATACTGAAAATCCACATTGTGGAAATGCTCCTAATATACTTCCTATAATAGGTCCTAATTTTCCAGACTTTTTAACAGTATCTTTTGACTTTTCTCCCATTTTGTGTTCTATATATTCCATAATTAAATATGTTATAAATAAAAATGGTAATATTTTAATTGCATCTAATAATGTTTCTTCTATAATTTCTAACATAATTGTCTCCTTTTTTTTAACTGTTTCATATTTTACCATAAATTTACAGAAGACGCAAGATGAAATTTTTTAGTTTTAGATTAAAACTAAAAGTATAGATGAATTTGAAGTCAAATAAAAAGAAGATTTTGAAGACTCAGCTCCATAATCCTCACTCTTTTCATTTCTTTTATTTTACCTTCTTCTAAAGCATCCAGAAAAGCTACCAGCATTACCACAATTGTTTGGAAAAACATTTGCTCTAACAGCAATTCCATCTGTTGAAGTATTACAATTGCAATCACATCTTCCATTATTATTGTTATTATTTCTTCCACAAGTTGTATTTATTGTTAATAACTCATTCTCAGTTCCATTACATCCATTACTACTAATTGTTAACAAATTGCTATTATCATTATTTGAACAATTGCCATTTATTGTTAGCAATTGAGTTTCATTATTATCTCCGTTGCATCCACATCTTTTCTTCTTACAACAACATTCTCTACAATCTAACTCACGCAATATCCTACAAATAAAGTTTACTATTGCAGCTGTTATAAAAGCTATTATAGTATATACTATTGTTGCAACTAATAATATTAAGTCTCCTATTGCAAATGTAACCACTAAGAATATAGCGAATATTACCGCAGCAACTAAAAAAGGGCATTTAAAAATCTTCTGTAATGCTATTGATACTATTATTACTGCTATTGGTAAAGCAAAAAATATAAGTAAAGTATTCATATTTTTTCTCCTTCTTACTTTTTACTATATTTTATGCAATTTACACATATATGGTTACATATCATATTCTACATCAACTAAATATAAGCCATTTGGTGGTAATGTTTTACCAGCTAAATTTCTATCTTTTGAACCTATTATGTTTGGTATACTATCTGGACAAATTCTTTCTAATCCTACTTCTACCAAAGTACCAGAAATTATTCTAACCATATTATACAAAAAACCATTTCCAGTTAATTCTATATATATTCTGCTATTTAGCATTTCTATTAATCTAGCATTATAAATTGTTCTAACACTACTCTTGCTACTAGTTCCACTAGCTTTAAAAGCTTTAAAATCGTGTTCTCCTACAAAATGTTTTATAGCTTTTTTCATTTTTTCTGTATTCAATTTCTGTGGTATATGTGTTTCTAAATTTCTATATATAGCAGAACTAAACTCTGAATTATTAATTATATATCTATACGTTTTCCTTTTACAAGATAACCTCGCATGAAATTTTTCATTTACTTCTTCTGCTGATTTTATTCTAATTGACTGTTTTAAATTAGAATTCAATGCAATAGATATTTTCTCAATCGGAATATTACTATTAGTCTTAAAATTAGCAACTTGTCCAAGAGCATGCACCCCTGCATCAGTTCTCCCTGAAGCATTTAATTCCACATCTTCTCCTGTTATTATCTTTATTGCTTGCTCTATTGTTCCTTGAATATTTAATTTATTTGGCTGTTTTTGCCACCCGATTAAAATCTTTTCCGTCATATTCTATAGTTAATTTTATGTTTCTCATATTTAACCCTCAAATTTTAAAAGCCACTTAATAACCAATGCTGTCAACTATCTTATAATACAGTTGACAGCATAAGGTTAATTGTGTCTTTTATTTTTCTCCATTCTTTTTATTAAATTTCTGTTTAAACTTAGAAATCGTTCCACTATTATTAATATTTTTTTCTGCAAATCTTTTTGTAATAATATTACTTATTAATATTTTCTTTAATACATCTTCCCTTACATCAGCAATTAATGTTCCATCTTTAGCAACTGACATTTTTCCAGTTTCCTCTGATACAACAACTACTATACTATCTGATTGTTTTGAAATTCCTATTGCGGCTCTATGTCTAGTACCCAATTCCTTTGAAATATCTAAATCATCTGCTAAAGGCAAAACACATGCAGCAGCCGCTATTTTATTATTACTTATTACAACAGCTCCATCATGCAAAGGAGTCTTAGGTTGAAATATATTTACTAATAATTGTGGTGATACTTCTGAATTCATTGGCACACCAGTTGAAATTATATCTTGTATATTAATATCTCTTTCTATAACTATTAAAGCTCCTGTCTTAGTTTTAGAAAGTTCTGTAGCTGCAATTACTACCTTATATATATCTTCTTTAGTTTTTGTTGCAATATCACTATCTAGTCCAAAAAATCTAGTAAATTTATTTGTTCCTAATTGTTCTAATGCTCTTCTTAGTTCTGGCTGGAATATAACAATTATGGCAATTACTCCCCAATTCATAATTCCAGTTAAGATAGAATTCAATATATTTAAATTTAATAATCCACTTATCCATGTTGCTATAATAAAAAATGCTATTCCTTTTATTAATTGCCAAGCTCTTGATTCTTTTACTATTTTTATAAAACAATATAATAAAAATAGAACTATAACAATATCCAAAATTGTTGTAACTAAATTAAATGGATTTTGACCTAAATTTTGAAATCCTTTTAATATATTTTTATTATATGCATTTATCCAATTATTACCTACTGCGTTTCCCATATTACACCTTCTTCTTTTTATATTAATGCATATATCAATGAAGCAGTTACCGAAAATACTGTTAAGCAAGCTAATATTCCTGCCATTATTTTTACAAAAATTTGTCCTTTATCAATTCTTTTAGTTTCTTTTACTTCTTTATTTTTTTTCATATGCTTTTCCCTCCATTTTTATACTATATCTATTATAACACTATATTATAAAAATT
Source organism: uncultured Clostridium sp. (assembly GCA_947573555.1). Taxonomy (GTDB): domain Bacteria; phylum Bacillota; class Clostridia; order TANB77; family CAG-508; genus CAG-269. Next base: position 28,115 of record CANPFO010000012.1, read on the forward strand.
TTCAATGCTTTATTAAATTTATTAAAAAAGAAGACTATTACTAGTCTTCTTCATATGAATTCATATATTTATATTTACAATTATTTATTATTATTTACTAAATCTTTTAATGCTTTACCAGCTTTGAATACTGGAGCTTTAGATGCAGGTATTTTGATTTCTTCTTTAGTTTGTGGGTTTCTTCCTTTTCTAGCAGCTCTCTTTCTTACTTCAAAAGAACCAAATCCAACTAATTGAACTTTATCCCCTTTTTCTAGTGCTTCTGTTACTGTTGCAACAAATGCGTTAACTAATTCTTCAGCTGCTTTTTTTGTTACTCCTGTTTTTGCAGCTATTGCTGCTACTAATTCAGCTTTGTTCATTTAAATTACCTCCTATAAGTTCTAATTTATGTACTTTTATCGCCTGAACCTAGCAATAACTGTACTAATATGACTATTCGCCAACTTTCGATAAAATCCTTCTTTTTTTCTAATAAATTTTAAATTTTTCTAGAACTTTAACAATTTTATTTCCAGCAGGCATCATTCCAAATTCTTCTTTTGTAAAAATTCTTAATACTAAAACTGATAATATATACATTATAACAGCCACAAGTATTGCTATTATTGTAGCCAATCTTTCAATTATTATTCCACTTAATACAAAATATACAAAATATGAACATATAGACATAATTGTAGTTGCAATAATAGGTTTCAAAACAAATTTTGAAAATGTCAAATTTAATTTGATATTTTTTCGTAAAGCTGTAAATGCAATTAAAAACGCTACAAAATGACATGCAACAGAACCTATTGCTGCACCATATACTCCAATATTAGGATTTGGAATTAAAGTTATATTCAAAATAAATTTAACTACTACTCCTATTGCCAAAGATATAGTAGGTAACATTAATTTTCCATATCCTTGTAATACACCATTTATTGTCTGGTCTAAAATTGTAAAAATTGTAGCAAGCGAAGATATTTGTAATATTAAAGCTCCATTATTTGCATTTGGAAATAGTAAATTTAATATTGGTCCGTGCAAATATTACCATTCCAACTGTACATGGCAACCCAATTAACATTGAAACTAATAATGAAAATGATGTTTTCTCTCTTATTGTCTTCTTATCTCTCTTAGCTCTAGCAGCTGATATAGCTGGTACTAAAGCTGTTGCAAAGGCTACATTTATTGCTAATGGTAATGAAGTTAATGTATCTACTTTACCACCTAGAATTCCATATAAAGCAGTTGCTTGGTCTTCAGACATAAAATTCTTTAAGTTTCTAACAACTGTAAATGAATCAACATTTTTATTTATAGAAGACATTATTGCTGTTAATGTTATTGGTATTGATACAAGTAAAATTCTCTTTACTATTTTAGAAACTCTTTCATATTTATAGTTAACAGTATTTTTAATTTCAGAAGCTATTTCTTTTCTTTCACTTCTATAATATAAAACTAAATAACTAAAACCTAAAAATGTTGCTAAAGTTGTTGCTAAATTTGCCCCCGCTGCCATCCACTGTGTTGAAACATTTGATAATATAGCTACTATTTCAACAACTATAATTGTAAGTAAAGTTTTAAACACTTGCTCTAAAGATTGTGATTTAGCACCTACACTTATTTTTTGTCTTCCATTAAAATATCCTCTCATAACAGAAGCTACTGTAACAAAGAATATTGCTGGTGATAATGCAACTAATGTCATTTCTGCCTCTGGTATTTGAAGCCAATTTAATGCAATTGTGTGTGCTCCAAAAAATAATAATAAACTTCCTGCTAATCCAATTAATGAAAATGTTGCAAATGCAATTTTAAAAATTCTATGTGCACCTTTATTGTCTCCTACTGCAACCCTCTCAGAAACTAACTTTGATATTGCACTTGGAACCCCTATTGAAGAAACTGTTAACAATAATGCATATATCTGATATCCACTTGCACAGATTCCATTTCCTTTATCTCCAAAATTTTCTCTATTTGTTAAATAAAGTGTATATACTAGCCCTAATATTTTTATTAATACTTGTGAAAACATCAATGTTAGTACACCTTGCATAAATCCTTCTTTTTTCTTTTCCATACTATGCTTGCCTTTTTTAGCACTTATTTTTATCATTTTTTATCATTCCTTTCGCTTTGCTTATAAGAATTTTTATTTTTCTAATTTAAGGCTTATAATTAATATCTACTACTAATAATTACTATTTAAAACTATTAATTATTATGCAAGATAAACGATTTCTTTTTTATATTATAATTTTTATTTAAATTTTTATCAATAGTTTTCATAATTTTTCCAAAAGTCATTGACAAATTGCCATTTTTGTAATAAAATATTTAAGCAATAATGATAATATGATTTAAATATAAACTTCTCCCCGGTAGTTTAATTTAAATTTCATATATAAATATATAAATTAAAAAATAGGAGGGTATTATTACCATGAATAATACAACATATAGCCCAAAAAAGGCTGAAATAGAAAGCAAATGGTACATAATTGATGCAGCAAATAAACCATTAGGTAGAGTTGCAACAGAAGCTGCTAAATTATTAAGAGGAAAACACAAACCAACATTTACACCTAACATAGATACAGGTGACCACGTTATCGTATTAAATGTAAAAGATATCGTTTTAACAGGAAATAAATTAGACCAAAAAATGTATAGACATCATTCAGGATATATTGGTGGAATGAAAGAAACACCTGCAAGAGTTATGTTAGAAAAAAATCCAGAAAAAGCTATAACATTAGCTATTAAAGGAATGTTACCACATAATTCTTTAGGAAGAGCTCAATTAAAGAAATTAAGAGTTTATGCAGGAAGCGAACATGAAAATCAAGCACAAAAACCAGAAATATGGGAGGTAAAATAACATGGCTAAATCAGAGAAAATAGCTTACTGTGGTACAGGTAGAAGAAAATCTTCAATTGCTAGAGTAAGATTAGTAGAAGGATCTGGAAAAATAACAATTAATGGTAAAACTATTGATGAATTTTTTGGATTAGAAACTTTAAAAGTTATAGTTAAACAACCACTTACAGTTACAAATACATTAGACAAATACGATGTTATTTGTACAGTTCAAGGTGGAGGATTTACAGGTCAAGCTGGAGCAATCAGACATGGTATTGCTAGAGCTTTAAATGAAGCAAATATTGAATATAGACCTGCTTTAAAAACAAACGGATTCTTAACAAGAGATTCTCGTATGAAAGAAAGAAAAAAATACGGTCTTAAAAAAGCTAGAAAAGCTCCACAATTTAGTAAGAGATAATTACAATGGTATTTTGGAGAATATAGAAACACTTACAGAAAGGTTACTTTGGTTAGAGAGAGTAACCTTTCCTTTATTTTATAAACTCTCATAAAAACCATAAAAATGTAATAAAATCTACTCTATAATATACACACAATATACATACAATATACAAATACAATATACAAAAAAGCAATAGTCTAAATTAAGGCTATTGCTTCTTTTAAATCTTCTAATGTCTTATGAGTATAGACACCATCTGTTATGTCTGGAGCAGAATGTCCTATTATTCTCTTTGTTGCTAATTTATTAGCATTTGCTCTATCCATTAAACTTGCAAAAGTGTGTCGACAATCGTGGGGTCTATGTTTCATTTCTAATTGTTCTATAATATTATCCCATTTTTCTCTACGATAGTTACTATATTGCATTTGATTTCCTTTAAAATTAGTAATCAAATATTCTTTATCCTTATTTTTCTCATAATATCTTCTAATATAAGGTTCAATTTTGGAATTTATAGGAATTGTACGATTAATTCCAGCCTTTGTTTTAAGTCCACCTATCATATATCCCTCGTCTAAATGCACATTTTCAATTTTTATGTCTAATAGTTCTCCTACACGAAGTCCACTAAAAATCATTATTAAAACTGTATCAACAAATTCTAATTTATCAACATTATCAAATAATTTTTGTATTTCTTCTTCTGTAAATGGAGTTCTATTAATTTTTCCCTCACGTTGTCCTACATCAACATATTGTGAATAATCTTTGTCAACAATATCATTTTTCATTGCAAATTTAAACATTAATCTAAATAATGTTTTTATCATTGCTCTTGTTGGGTGTGCCATACCAGAGTCATCAATAACACCTTGAAGATGTGTAAGTCTAATATCTTTAAATCTTGTTTTATATAAACATTTGCAATATTTCCTGAAACAATTACTATAATTTTCAATAGCACTATCACTTACTCTTGGAAAATGTTCCTTTGTCATTTTTTTATAAACCTCCTCAAATGTTATTGTCTCTCTTGTTATGTCATAAGGACTTGATTGATAATCGCTTAAAGCTATCATTGCTTGTTCTTTTTTCTCAAAATAACCTAAATACATATATATTTGTTTGCCCTCATCTGTAAATCCTTTTGTTAATCTTACTTGATAGGGACGACGTCTATTTCCTTTTAATTTTATAATTGAGCCATATCCACTAGGCATTCTCATATTTTATAACCTCCTTTTCAAATAAGGAAACAAACTATATTATGTTAATTTTAAATCTTCATTTGTTTCTTTGTAAACGGTTGTTCCTAAATATTCCTCAAAAAGTTTAGGCGATATATGATAAGAATATTTTGATTTTCCATCAAGTTTGATAGCCACTCCAAAAGGTAACAACCCTCTTTGTAGACCTATTCGTACAAACATTTCACTTTTTTTCATTAGTTTAGCAGCCTCTTGAACTGTTATATTTCCTTTTTCAATATTCATTTTTTCGTTTCTCCTTTTTATTAGAAGAAACGAGAATGCTTTTATTTTTTCATTTCTTATTTCATCACTATTATTATATTTATTTCGTCTTTTTTAACGTCAATGGTCATCTCGTTAATTCTTTTTTATTTTTTTTATATAAATATATATAAATTGTTGTTAATTTTTATCTTTTTCCCTTTATTTTTATATACTTTTTTAACTTTTATCTTGTTATCATTTAAAATAATCTTTTTTGGCAATTTCAATACATCTTTTCATCATACTTTCAATGCACTCAATATTTTTATTTGCATTAAAACATATTGGATTTACATTAATGCTAGATAACTTTTCAATATATTTTTTTATAGTAGCTGGAGCATAAAACTTTTTTATTTTATTCATACCAACCTTATTAACTTGTGTTATGAAGATACAAAGTCTAGTCTTTATAATGTCTTTAAAATCACTATTGCTTATTATTTCTCTTGCTTTATCAACTCTATAGAATGTACCAGTATATAAGTAGTTTTTAAATATTTCTATAAAATTTTCTATAAATGCACTTTTTGACCAAAAATTTTCAATATCTTGAGAAATACCATTTTGTATAAGGGAATTTTTTATCGCTCTTTTTTTAAGTTGCAATTCTATACGGAAAATTCCCTTATATTTTTTAGCACCTTCTAAATCTCCTTTTTCTAGTCTTTCCCTTTCCTTTTGATACAAATTTAGATTTCGCATACCGTACCTGCTACGAACAGCAAGAGAAGTTGAGTATATATGTTTTACACTCATATATTTATATTTATGTAAAAATTTTTTTAGCAAATCCATTTTTACAATATCAAGTTCATTTTTTTCAAAATACAAATCAACAAAATAGTCAATGCGATTTACTTTTAACTCTATATTCTTTCTTTTAATCAATTCATAAGCAATTTGCTCAATTCTCCTTTTAAATTCTGCTAAATCACTTACACAAACCATATCTTTGTGCATAATATCTAATACATTAACCACCAATACCAGCACACGAGAGGGGATATAATATTTTAATTCTATACCTTTATATGTTGCTTTATGGCAACATG